>JAOZOL010000172.1:1654-5720 GCA_029933295.1 Desulfobacterales bacterium
GAATCAAATGAATCAATTATGTTCCCTGAAGTGTCTAATTTGTAAATCTTTTTATATAAGTAATCAGCATTCCACAGATACGTGCCGTCAAATGTTAGGCCTGAAGGATTCCACCCGGGGGAATTCAAATAATCGATTCCATTTCCTGAGGTATCTAATTTGTAAATCTTGTCATCTGAGGAATCCATATTCCACAAATAAGTGCCGTCAAACGCCAAACCGTAAGGGTATGAACCGGGCGAATCAAATGAATCAATTATGTTCCCTGAAGTGTCTAATTTGTAAATCTTTTTATCTTCATTATCCGCATTCCACAGATACGTGCCGTCAAATGCCAAACCTGTAGGATACGAACCGGGCGAATCAAATGAATCAATTATGTACCCTGAGGTGTCTAACTTGTAAATCTTGTCATCTGTATAATCCGCATTCCACAGATAGGTGCCGTCAAATGCCAAACCTCTAGGATCCGGGCCGGGCGAATCAAATGAATCGATGATATTCCCTGAGGTATCTAACTTGTAAATCTTGTCATCTGTATAATCCGCATTCCACAGATAGGTGCCGTCAAATGCCAAACCTGAAGGTTTCGGACCGGGGGAGTTGTAGGGACCACTGACATCACAGGTCTGAAAAGACGACGGTGAGATTAAAATGTCACACCAACTCCTCGGTTCGCGGGCTATTGTAATCGAAAAACCCCAACGATCAATTGGTATCTCGTCAATTATAGTCTGCTGCGCAACGTCGATGACACATATTTTAAACCATCTGCACACATAGGCATATTTGCCGTCCGGTGTGATTGCTACGCCACGTGGATTCCCTCCAACAACAATTGTGTTCACAAGCTCGAATGTGTTCAGGTCGACTATATGCACATTGTTTATAGTCGTTGTCATATATAACCACCGGTTATCAGGTGAGATTGCCATGGCCCAGGGAAATTCTGCTTCAGCCATAGGAACTCGCAACTTTACTTGGAGTTCCGGAAGATGCATATTATGAATAGGTATTTTGATAATGTCATACCTTGAAGATGCATAGATATGACGTCCGTTTGGCGAAATGGCAAGAGCGTTTTCGCTGCACCCTACTATAAACACAGGCTCAACTATGGGATCCTCTGAGAAGGGATTCTTGATGTGGGCAAGCACTCCACCATCGGTTTTATAAGCTGTGTCCGCAACAAACAATGATGTACTGTCGGGCGTTATAATGGGAGTAGACGCACCGACGAAATCCTCCAGGTCGATAAACCTGTAATTGTCATCATGAACATTTATTTTTGTCACCCTGGAGTGGGGGGCGGTGTCCGAGCAGACATAAAATTGACTGTCATCGGGAGAGATGACAGAGCCGCTGGCTCCTGGCACATTGAAAAATGTTGCCTTTTCTGGATCTATGGTTGAAATTTTGGCGGCGTAGCCGCTGGTGTATAAAGATATGAGTAGATTCCTGCCGTCTTTGCTTGTGGACAGACCATGAGGAGTATCAGGAATATTTACTTGGTCAGCAACTATATTGGTTTCACAATCGATCATTGTGAGTACGTTATTTGGAAATGAAAACGACGCTTTTTCACCGACATAGGCAATATATTTTTCTCCTTGCGGCAATTGGAAAGCCCAAACACTGTTAACCAGTTTTTTGGTGCTGGAGCCGCCTGGCCCGGATACTATCAGGCTGGTATCATAGTGGCCTGGTTTTTGATAAATGTGGACCGGATTCCTTTCGGTAGAAGTTGCTCCATCACCAAAGTCCCAGAACCAGGAAGTTATTTCTCCGGTTGAATGGTCGCTAAAATTTATTTCAAATGGTACTTCGCCATCGTCTCCGAACATGTTAAACTGAGCATATGGGTAATAGTCGGAAATCATCCGGGCATACTTCATATGGCCAAGCGAATCGTCTATATATGCTAGGTGGACCAGATTATTGTTATCCACTGCCAGGGATACATATCTGCCAACATCTCCCTGCTGATCAACCGTTTCCTTACGCAGGGTTCCATCGTAGAAAGCATAGATCAAATCCTTGTTTTCGTGGTCGTAATAGGCCAGATGCATGTTGTCCTGGCTGTCGATTTTGAAGTTAAGGTAGTAGTAATTGGTATTGGCCGTCTCCAACACATCTGTTTGCCAACCGATTTCAGTGGTATAGAGATGTTTTAAGTCGATGTTTAATATTACAAAGTGAGGCGCGTCGTTACTGTCCAGATCGAACTCCCAACCCCTTAAGTTTTTACCCGAAAATAAGAGTTCTTGGTGCCAGCTCTCTCCATCGTAACGCAGATAGATTAACTTACTGTAATCAGTAACTGCACTCCATATCTCATAGGCAATGTGGGGCAAACCATTGGAGTCAAGTTTGAGTTCTCCATTAGGAGAATTAACCGAAGTGTCGAATGTTTTTTTTTGCCACGTGGTGCCATCAAAATAGCGATAGCAGAGTACTCCATCATCTGGATGAACGATGTGGGGCCGGCCGTAATTATCCAGCTGCAGACTGGGATGCACCGGCCTGGTGCTGAATAACTGAAGATCCCAATAATAAGATTGCCATTTTTTACCATTATAGTGCTTGTAAACCAATTCCCTACTCAGGTTATAATAACACAGATGGGGAAGTCCGTTTGCATCGATAGCCAGAGAATATCCGGAATTACTGGGGTAGGATTCAAAACTCGGGTCCAGGTTCCATCTGCCAGAATCATGGTATGCATACCTGATATCTGAGTATACAATATGCGGAAATCCTGCTTGGCTAATGGCAATGGCTGTTTCAGTATATCTCTCAGCATTGTCAACTTTTTCAATCTGCCATGTGTGGGCACTAGCATTGGTGCTGAAAATCAAAACTATGCAAAAGGTGAACGCCAATAATAAGACCAAATTGCAAACAAAATATTCCGTCCATGTTTTCATTTTAATGTTCTCCCCTCAATGCAATTTTTACAATAATAATGCCTACAACCCGGCTTGTGAAATACCCTTGACTCAATATTGCCATGATACATCCCAACAATAACATCAGCACTACTTCTCGCAATTCCCTTTTTGCCGATACTACCTTTAGCCTTGTGCCATTCCCACGGAGGAAACGGGTTGGAATCTCGCCATAAACCAGCCTTGCAAACCTTGGCTGATGCTCCAGCGTTGTGATATTCAGCCGCCCTATTCTTGGGTTTTGGGGCATGCTGACGGTACATCCAGGCATAACCGGCCGCAACGATTTTCAAGTTGATTTTTTTGTTGTTAAGCCAGACATAGCCAACTGTCCACCTGTACCGGTCCTCCCCAACCCTCTAAACCTCAATCGTTTTCCCGAAGATCAGATCATTAACCCATGTTTAACAGCATAAAAAATAAAGCCATTATAATCAATAGTTTATGGCTTCAAGAAACTCCAAGGGGCACTACATCACCTAATAATATCGGTATGTTACCCATCCGATGGCACTACAAATGAAAAAATGCAAATTCTCCCTTGAAATCATTAGCTTTTTTCGGCTTAAATTAGCAAAAAAGAGGAATTTCTCTAAAATCTTGTTAAACATGGGTTAACGTACCGCTTTGGTTGTTTGGCCGTAGTCCTGCGCCTTCTCCGGGTAATCGATACCAGCGAACCTGACTTTCACCTGTTCACCAGTGTCACTCCGAACGATCTTGGCGGTATCACCATCGGTGACATTAACAACTTTACCAGATCAAACAGCGGCTGAAACCGGTATCAGCGCAAGCAGTAAGACAATTAGTTTTAGTTAAGACATGCTCATTATTCTCCGCAATCAAAAGTCTGGACTGAACCATCTTTTTTATGCAAGACAACATAAGACCCCGCACCGATTATATTCTTTCCAGAGGAGAACCAGAACACATGATACTCTGAAAGGTCGGTTATGTCGTAACAGGTAACTTAAGATTAATCCCCAGTGAGATTTTACCGCCCTCCAGCTCATAAAAAAAGACAGCCAAATTGCTCTTAAAGAGGCAACCCGGCTGTCTTTTGGATTTTGGAGACAAGACCCGTGGCTTTCCGACCCCGTCTTTCGGCGGGAGTGGCT
>JAOZOL010000016.1:0-11752 GCA_029933295.1 Desulfobacterales bacterium
CCGAGGTCAGTTGCCCCACCTACTACGCAGATGATTCTTCTTCGATAAATTTTAAACGAAGTGTCCAATATGGTTTTGGGTGCCTGGTAACAGCGATAAAGTTTAGACTGGCGAAGATGGGATTAATCAGGAGCAACCTTTTTCCGAAATTGACGGCTTCGTAAAAAAGCCGTCGGCCATGTTAATTTATGAATCGCAACTTGTCCCATCGTGATAGAAATGAAAAAGGACCGCATATGAGTAAAAAAATGAAAAATTTTTTAACATCAAAAATATTTATTAAATTCCTTTATCGCTTTACCAGAATATACGCATGGACTTTCAGGTTAACGGTTGAAAATGAAAAGCCCTGGATGGACCATATTGACGCAGGCGGAAGGGTGTTGCTGTGTTGCTGGCATCAGCAGTTTTTTGCATTTATTCGATATTTTAAAGAATACCGCCAATACAAACCCAGTCTGATGATCAGTAAAAGCAAAGATGGAGAGATGATTGCCGGGGTTGCCGAATTAACGGGCTGGCTCACCGCCCGCGGCTCTTCTTCAAAAGGCGGAATGTCCGCTTTGCAGAATATGATTCAAAATCTAAAAAAAAACGGACTCGCAGCCCATATTGTGGATGGTCCAAAAGGGCCGGCCGGTATTGTTAAAAAAGGGTGCATTTATTTGGCAAAGGATGCAGACGCCATGATTGTTCCCATGTATGCCATTGCAAAAAAAGCATGGTATTTTAACAGCTGGGACCGGTTTTTTCTGCCAAAACCCTTTTCAAAAGTAATTATCCGGTATGGTGATATGATAAAAATTGAAACAAATGGTGATAACGACTTGATTGAAAAACAAAGAGAAGATCTTGAAGACACGATGCAGCCGGCTTTACATAATTTTTAAATCAATCGTGAATTCAACTCCCGGACTTTTTGGATGGCCTTTCTTATCTCATCTAAATAGCCGGAATTGTTGCTTTGATCTTTATTTTCCGCAAGTCTGTCAAGATTTTCTTCAATGACCTCAAAAAGATGATTAAAATCATTTCCAGTGGTTCCGGCAAAGTTCTTCTCAAGAGCATTTTTGGGGGGGGATTTAAATAATTCTTTCTGCAATTTCAATTGCTCTGTGATATCCTGACCCACGGCAAGCAGGCCGATGGATTTTTCCTCAATATCCTTTAATGGACTGTCAAACCAGACTATCTCACGCCGCTCACCGCTTTTGGAAATAATGGATGAAACGTTGCCAAGCATTGTTTTATTTTCAACGGTGTTTGAAAATATTTCTGTGATATCTTTACTTTCTTTTTCAGGCGAGAAAACATCTGACCATCCCCTGCCCTTTACCTCCTTTTCTGTATAACCGGAAATTTTTTCCATGTAGGGATTAATTCTGATGACCCGGCCGGTTGTATCAAGTATGACGACAATGGCTGGGGCTGCATGAAACAGGCTTTCCGCAAAATCCCGGCTCTTTCTCAATCTTTCTTCAGCCTTTATCCGTTCAGCGACTTCCATTTCAAGGGACATTTTTTCCTTGTCCAGATCCTGCATCTTTTTTTCCAGCTTATTGATCAGACGCTCGCTGTATAACTTGTACACCCCCATTTCATCCTTTAGCCAGGGTGTATCTTTTTTTATTTTTCCGGATTTGGATACGGCAATCACCTCTTTTACTTTATTTATAAGATCAGCATTGTTGAATGGCTTGCAAATAAATGCTTGAGCTCCGAATTTTAAGGCAAGCTGCTCATCTTTATCATCGGTGTATGTCCCTGAACAAAAAATAAAGGGAATGGTTTTTAATTTTTCATCAGCTTTGCATTCCAGGCAAAGATTATATCCATCCATTACCGGCATGAGTACATCCGAGATAATCAGATCAAAATTATCGGACCGCAGTTTGGAAAGCGCAATCTCTCCATTTGCTGCCGACCCAACTTCATATCCGCTATTTTGCAGAGAGGCTTCAAGCAACGTAAGGTTTGATGGATCATCATCAACGATAAGGATTTTCATCAGCACCAATCCTTTATCTGGTTAAAGCCGAAATCTTATTAACCTGGCAAATTAATGTCCTAACACCGTCATGGCGGACTTGATCCGGCATCCAGTTATTTCTGGATTCCTGCCTTCGCAGGAATGACAACATAGGGGTATTTAATTGCCGGGTTAATACAAATGAATAAAATCACACAATGCTTAACCTGTTATTTTTATTTATCATGCCTGCACATGAGCATACGTTTAAAATAGTGTTTGAGTCAAGGATAAAATTGCCCAAATATTATATATACAGTATGTTATATCCGCTTCTCGTAACTTCTCAATAAGTCCTGGCAGAGAAAGGTTCGAAGAAGGTCGGGTTACGTCCGGCACTCAACCTCCGAAAATCCTTGAAGGAAACAGTCCGGCTCACGCAGGGTTGAGTGCCGGACATAACCCGACAAAAATATTTTTGAGAGCATACCGCTTCACCATATTTAAGTGAAATCTGATAAAAAACCCCTTGACATTCAAACGATCGTTTAATACAAACGTTTGGAACAATCATTTTTTAATATAATGCCGCAAAACGACATCAATTAACTTCCAAACAGCTCTTTAGGAAATAATCATCAACCCATGGAAGAAACAACCAGCGTGAAACAACCAGTCACAGACAACACCCGGGAACGCTTATTAGACCGATCGGAAATTTTATTTGCGCATAAAGGCTTTGCAGCCGTCAGCGTGAGAGAAATTACGGGAAGCGCAAATTGTAATTTATCTGCTGTAAATTATTATTTTGGCAATAAAATGAACCTTTATATTTCTGTCTTTAAAGAACGATGGATTCCCCGGATGAAACAGGTACGGCAATATGCTGATGATTATCTTTCCAGCAGGCAGACCATCGGCATTTCAGATATCATCCGGGCATTTGCCAAGGCGTTTTTAGACGGCCCCATAACGGATGAGGAAAGAATTTATCATTTTCATCTGATGCAGCGTGAAATTGCGCACCCGACTGAAGCCCTCAAAATGGTCGTCGATGAAATTATTCACCCAATGCATAAAGATATCCGGGGACTTATTAAACCATCCCTGCCTGAAAATTTAAGTTCTGAAAAATTGGCATTGTCGATCTTCACAACCATCAGCATGATACTGTATTTCGGTTTTGCGCAGCCTGTTATTTCACTGGTAATGGACCAGAAATTTGACCCGGCGTTTAAATCCCGGGTGATTGATCATATTGTGTCATTTGCCATGAACGGCATAAACGGTCTTAAAAAGGAGGAAACAGTTTGAACTTGCGGTTTACTTACTTTTTCCTCCTGCTTGCCGTGTTATGGCTTTCAGCCTGCATGATGGGGCCGGATTATCAGCAGCCGGTTTTAGATATCAATACGCCAAAAACATTCGAAAACACCAGTGATCGCAAGGCCGCTACGTATAAAAAATTAAATAACTGGTGGCGGGTTTTCGATGACCCGGAAATTGACCGGCTTGTTATCAATGTATTGCAAAACAATCCGGATATCCGTTTTGCCGCAGCGCGTGTACTCGAAGTGCAGTCTGTTTTCAGCCAAACCAGGGCAAATCAATATCCCACACTAAACTTAAATTTTAAAACCGGCCGGCAAAAAATTGGGGGGATCAATCCTTTAACCGGCTCCGCTGATGCAAAAATCTATGACAGCTACGCTTTGTCGTTACCGGCATCGTTTGAACTGGATCTGTGGGGGCGGCTGGCACGCGCAACTGAATCGGCCAGAGCACAGCTTCTGTCTGCCGAGGAAAATCGCCGCACGGTTATTCAAACTCTGATTGCCGAATCGGTTGATCTCTACCTGAGCATTGAATCGCTGGAGCGCCGGATTCAGGTGAATAAAAAAAGCATAGATGCTTATAAAAAAAATCTAAAACTGGTGAAAGGCAGGTACCGTCGGGGATTGTCTTCAGTCCTTGACATTCGCCAGGCCAGTCGTTCCCTGGCCCAGGCGGAATCGCTGCTTCCGACGCTGACGACGACACTCGGCACAAGCCGGCAATCTCTGGCAATTTTACAGGGACAATATCCCGCAAGCAACCGTCTGCAGGAACAGCCGGCAGATTACTTTAAACTGCCGCCACCCGTACCATCAGGCCTCCCGTCGGAACTTTTAAATCGCAGACCGGATATCATAACAGCGGAAGCCGGTCTGCATTCTGCGAGTGCTCAAATCGGGGTTGCTAAAGCCTCACGTTTTCCACGGATCTCGCTCACCGCTACTTTTGGCTATGCCAGTGATGAACTATGCAATCTGTTGGACCCGAAAAGCGAACTTTGGAATATTGCCGCCGATGCTTCACAATCGCTGTTTGATGCCGGAAAACTGGCCGCCGGTCAGAGGGCCGCGGAAGCCAGGTATCAACAGGCACTCTCATCATATGCCAAAACCGTACTTCAGGCTTTTTTTGAAGTGGAAAGCGCATTGTTAACCCGTAAAGAAAAAATAAAACAGCGCAAGCTTCTGATAAAATATCTTGATGAAGCGATAGCCACCCTTGATGTGGCCAAAGATCGATATAAAAGAGGGCTGGTTGATTATCTGACGATTTTGGATGCTCAACAGGTCAGATATAACGCTGAACAGCAGCTTGTGGACGTTGAATATGAATTGTTATCAAATTATGTCAGTCTTTGCAGGGCACTGGGCGGAGGATGGGATTTAAATATTGACGGGCACGTAAAAAGTCCGTCTGCTGCGTTGCGTTCGCCGTGAAAGCCCTCAACGTACATAAAGTACGCCTCGGCCTTTCCCGACTCACGCGCCTTGCATACGGCGCTTTTTACAAGCCCGTTGGCAGTTTTTCGAGTCGGGTGATGGCTTGACCTTTATGTTAAAACGACAAAAATTTTGACTTTTCCCGAAGCCAAAAATGAAAACAGGAAAAATAACTATGTCACATGCAAAAAAAAATCTTCTCCAGGGAATCATTGCCATTATTGTGATCGCCATCGGAGTGACCGGGTTTATAAAATTAAAAGCCGAAAAAAAAGAACTTGAAAAAAAAGCCCCGAAAATCCCGCTGCCCATTGTAAGAACAATAACGGTAACCAACGCTCCCATGCAGATTATCATAACCGGTCAGGGAACAGTGTCGCCGGTAAACGAAATTCAGATGGTACCGCAGGTAAGCGGCAAAGTGGTTGGCATTTCGCCGGATTTGGTTAACGGCGGAATGTTTACAAAAGGAGAAATTTTACTTTCCATTGAACCCACAGATTATGAAATTGCCGTAACTGCATCAAAAGCGCGCGTTAAAGAGGCGGAAAGCTCCTTTGCCCAGGTAACGCAGGATGCTGCAGCCGCCATTGCTGAATGGAAAAGTATGAATCCTGATGAAGACCCGCCGCCCCTGGTGGCAAAAAAACCCCAGACAGCATCAGCGCTGGCAAAATTGGAAGCGGAAAGGGCGAATTTAAAAAAGGCCGAGTTAAACCTTGCGCGTACCCGAATCATGGCACCCTTTAACGGCCGTGTGGCTTCTGAAAATGTGGACACCGGACAGTATGTAACACCCGGACAGTCCATGGCAGTCCTTTACGGCACGGACACAGCCCAGATTGTTGTGCCCCTTGAGGACCAGGATTTGTTCTGGTTTGATGTGCCTGGGTTTACGACGGATACCCTTTCCGGCGCTCTTGCTGATGTGGAGGCGGTGGTCGCAGGACGGGAAGTAACATGGCAGGGCCGGGTGGTCCGGTCGGAAGGCCGCATAAATAATCTTTCCAGGATGCACAATATTGTTATTCTGGTGGATACCCCCTATGCCTCATTTCCGCCCCTGGCTGCCGGCCAGTTTGTGGAAGTACGGATTCATGGTAAACATATTGAACATGCGGCTGTGATTCCACGATCAGCTGTTCATGATGGAAATATCGTATGGATGATTGACATGGAAAAAAATCGCCTGTTGTTTAGAAAAATTGATATTGCCCGTACCAACCATACCGGCGTTGTTGTTCAGAATGGTTTAGATAATGGAGCCAGAATTGTGATTTCACCCTTAAAGGCAGTAAGCGACGGCATGAAGGTACGGGTGATGGAATCCGGAAAAGGGACTTTGCCATGAAAGGTGTCATCGCCTGGTTTGCAGAAAATCATGTGGCAGCCAACCTGCTGATGCTGTTTTTCCTGATTGGAGGTATTATCACGGCCATCGGGATCAAACTGGAAGTGTTTCCGGAAACCACTTTAGATAAAATCATCATCACAACTCAATATCCCGGAGCTTCACCCGCTGAAGTAGAGGAAGGGGTAATCCGCCGTATTGAAGAAAACGTATCCGGATTAACCGGTATTGAACGGATCGATTCCAAAGCCCGTGAGGGATTCGGTACGGTAACCATTGAAGTCATGACGGGCTGGGATATTAAAAAACTATTGGATGAGGTCAAAGCGGAAGTTGACCGGATCACGACCCTGCCTGACGAGGCGGAAAAGCCGCTGGTCCGGGAAGTAACAATTCAGTCCCAGGTGATCAGCATCGCCGTTTACGGAGATGTGGCCGAAGCCACCCTCAAAAATATGGCTGAAACCATTAAAGACGACCTGACCAATCAGCCAGGAATCACACAGGCGGCGATTGCCGCTGCCCGGGACAATGAAATTCACATTGAAATATCCGAAAATACCCTGCGTAAATACGGTTTGACCCTTGACATGGTGGCGGATGCGGTTGCGAAAAACAGCCTGGATCTTCCGGCAGGAAGGGTTAAAACCGCAACCGGCGAAGTATTGATCCGGACTAAGGGACGACGGTATTTCGCAGCTGACTACAATGATCTGCCGGTGATTACCAATCCTGACGGTACAATGGTAACCCTGGGCGATATTGCACAATTAAAAGACGGTTTTGAAGATACGGACCTGTTTGCGGGATTTGCAGGAAAACCCGCATTAATTATCAATGTTTATCGGGTGGCGGAGCAGAATGCCCTGAAAGTGGCAGATGCGGTTAAAAAATATCTGGAAACAATCCGACCCGGTCTCCCGGAAGGGGTCCATGTTGAGACCTATATGGATATGTCAAAAATTTTAAAAAGCCGTATTGAACTGCTGACCTCAAACATGCTCTGGGGATTGCTTCTGGTCAGTCTGATATTAGGTTTTTTCTTAAACATCCGTCTGGCATTCTGGGTGACATTAGGAATACCCATCAGTTTTGCGGCCGGTATGATGCTATTGCCGCATTATGACGTATCGTTAAATATGATTTCATTGTTTGCGTTTATCATGGTGCTTGGAATCGTGGTGGACGATGCCATCATTGTGGGTGAAAATGTATTTCGAAAACAGGAAGAAGGCCTTTCCCCCTTAAACGCAGCAATTGAAGGCACTATAGAAGTGGGGCGACCGGTAATCTTTTCAGTTTTAACAACCATGGTGGCCTTTGCGCCGCTTCTGATGGCCGGCGGCATGATGGGCAAATTCATGAGAAATATCCCCATTGTGGTCATCGCCGTGCTTTTCGGATCTCTGGTGGAATCCCTGTTTGTCCTGCCCGCACATTTATCCCGAAGCCGGGCGGCGCGTGCTGTACAATCAAAAAAAAGAAAAGAAAAACTCATGGCCCGTGCGCTTAACTGGGTGATTAAAAATCCCTATGCCTGGCTGGTTAAAAAATGCGTAAGCTGGCGCTACATCACAGTGGCTGTCGGTATTTCGATTTTATTGTTGACCTTTGGAATATGGTCATCGGGTAAAATAAAATTTACGTTTTTCCCCAAAGTGGAAGGTGACGTGCTGCAATGCCTGATTACCATGCCGTCGGGAACACCCATAGAGCGAACCAGAGAAGTGGTGAGCTTTATAGAACAAACCGGCAAGCAAATGTTGTCTGAACAGGACAAATTGCGTCCCAAAGGCTCACTGCCGCTGATGGAATACAGCGCCGACCTCATCGGCGTGCAGTTTGGCCGGCATGGGGCCGGCGATTCAGGCGGTCATCTGGCCCAGGTCTGGATTCAACTTTTGGACGGAGAAATCCGTGACGTCAGCTCAACTAAGTTGAACCGCTTGTGGCGGGAGCGGGTGGGAACGATTCCCGATGCGGAAGCATTGACATTTTCTTCTGAAATTCACAGTGCCGGAAATGCCATTGAAATTCATCTATCCATTGATGATTACGAAAAACTCCAGGTAGCGGCTGATGATTTAAAAACAGAGATTATGAAAATTCCCGGTGTATCTGATATCAAAGACAGCTATCTGCCCGGAAAAATGGAAATGCAGTTAAAATTAAAACCCGAAGCAGAAAACCTGGGCCTGACCCTGGGCGATCTGGCGCATCAGGTGCGAAATGCCTTTTATGGTGCGGAAGCCCTTCGGTTTCAACGGGAAAAAAATGAGGTCAAAGTACTGGTCCGGTTTCCGGACAAAGAGCGCAAATCAGTGGGCAATGTTGAAGAGATGAGGATTCGCACCCCGTCCGGTGTGGAGGTGCCTTTTCGGACCGTTGCACAAGTGACGATGAAGCGGGGGTATGCGACCATTGAACGGGCCCAGCGATTAAGAGTAATTAAAGTCACCGCAGATGTAAATGAAAAACAGGCCAATGCCAACGAAATCCGTAAGGATCTGATGACCCGCTTTCTGCCGGAGCTGAAAAATAAATATCCGGGCCTGCGATTTGCCATGGAAGGGGAAGGAAAAGAACAGCAGGAATCCCTGGCAGATGTTTACAGAGGATTTATTATCGCTCTGTTCTGTATCTATGCCTTATTAGCGGTTCCGTTTAAATCATTTTCCCAACCATTGATTGTGATGTCAGCCATTCCTTTTGGTATCGTTGGAGCGGTCTGGGGACATCTTATCATGGGATTTAACATCAGTATCGTCAGCTTGTTCGGTATTGTCGGGCTTTCAGGCGTGGTGGTGAACGATTCCCTGGTGCTGATTCACCGGGTCAACCGGCTGCGCGCAGAAGGTGAAAACGCCTTTGATGCGGTGATCCAGAGCGGAATCATAAGATTTCGTGCAATTATCCTGACATCACTGACCACCTTTGCGGGGTTGACGCCCATGCTGCTTGAAAAAAGTATTCAGGCGCGGTTTCTGATCCCCATGGCGGTGAGCCTGGGGTTTGGGGTCATGTTCGCCACGTTCATCACCCTTCTGCTGATCCCCTGCGGATATATGATCTTAGATGACATTCATATATTCGTTGAAAAGGTAAAACAATTTTTTTCAACCACTGAGGAAAAGCGAGCAAACGTGAATCCTGCGACTTAAATTCAAATTTTGCAGCGAGGTAAAAATGAAAAAAATATGGTATTTTAACCAGCGCAAATTTTTCTATGAATTGGTGCCCGTGTTAATGACAATTTTTTTTATAATTTTTAGTTTTCAGCCGGTTATGGCTGCCGATGCCCCGTTGACACTTTCAGAATGCCTCTCTATTGCATTTAAAAAAAATTTGGATATTGACCAGGCAAAAAAAGGACGCAAAGAGGCTTCGTTTCGCGTAAAGCAGGCCCATGCGCGCAACTATCCGGAAGTGGGCATCAATGCCGGGGCCGGGTATATCTCTGAAATGAATCAGATTGAGTTTGGCGATATGTCGGTTAAAGCCCCCGGCCTGCCCCCAATGACCATTCCCGCCAGACATATTGAAACCGGCGATCATGAAAACGCTGACCTGTCTGTAGCTCTTACCCAACCCGTTTACACCGGAGGGATGATCGAAGGCGGGATAAAAGCGGCCCAGGCGAACATGGATGGATGGGCATACCAGGTGGCATTAGCAAAAAGCGAAATCCGGATTCAGATTATTACTGCATTTTATCAGCTGGCCAATGCCATTGAATCCAAACGAATTGCGCTTGCCAGCCGCGATCAGATCGAAAGCCATCTAAAAGATGCCCGCAATCTGACCCAACAGGGGATGATGCTTAAAAGTGATCTCCTGCCCATTGATATCCGACGACTGGATACAGAGTTAATGATCGTCAAAGCCGAAAATGCGATTTCCCGTGGTCAGGCCGCACTGGCGGAACGCATGGGTCTTTCGCCGGATACAAAAATTGAAATTGCAGATGCGCGGAATGATTCTCCGCCATGGCCGATTCCCGATGAATTCGCCTCAAACATTCCCCTGCGGCCCGAGCAACAAATCATCCGCAAACAAATAGACGCCGCATCAGCAGAAATTGACATAGCCAAAGGCGCTCAACTTCCCCAGATCGGTTTAGAGGTATCAGGGCATTATGGGTGGCCTGGTTTTGTGGCTACTGAGCCGCAATGGGATACCTGGTGGCAGGCGGGCATGAATGTCTCATGGAACATATTTGATATGGAACGGCGAAAAAATGAAGAACATGCGGCATATGTTAAAAAAGAACGCTTAAAACAGGCAAAAGCGTCCATAGCGAATAAAATCATCCTGGATCAGATCAACACCCGGCTTGCCTATACGGAGGCCTATCACAAAATGCTGATAAACCGCGAAAAAGTTGAATCAGCCCGGGAAAATTATTTTACTAAAGAAAATAATTTCAAAGTCGGCATGGCGTCAAACACCGATTATTTAGATGCCCATACGGAACTGATGAATGCGCAATCCGAACTTTCCATGACTTCCGCCCAGGTTCAAATCGCCTGGGCAGATTTTCTCAAAGCCATGGGAAGGGATCAAGATAAAAAGGAGATAACCCGATGAGAATTCAAAATTACGAAAAAATCTGTGTGATGCTTCTTGCAATCCTCTGGGTTACCGGATGTCAGGAAAAACTTGCGCCTAATTTTGCAGGATCGGGAACCCTTGAAGCAACTGAAGTGACGGTCAGCTCATTGACCACGGGCACGATTTTAGAACTGACCCGCGATGAAGGAGATACAGTTAAAAAACAGGATCTTTTGGCAAAAATTGACGTGGAAAAACTCGTCCTGCAACAGGGTCAGCTTCAGGCCAGCCTCAAAGAGATTGAAGCCGGAAGAATCGCTGCAGATGCCGAGATATCAAAGGCGTTGGACAATTTCAGCAATGTGGAGCTTCGGTATAAAAGGATCAAAAAATTATATTCCAAGGGCTCTGCAACCCAGCAACAGCTTGATGATATTTCCACTCAATTGAATGTGGCGAGAAGTCAGCTCACTGCGGCAAAGGCCCAGCAGCCGATTCTGGACGCCAAACAGGCCCAGATTGAAGCGGCCTTGATGGTCCTGGATCGGCAGATTACCGACGGCACGGTTCTCTCCCCCCTTGACGGAATGGTGGTTGAAAAATATGTGGAACCCGGAGAAGTCGCCATCCAGGGCGGTGCCTTATATAAAATTGCTGATCTGGCTAATTTCTGGATCAAAATTTATCTGGCGGAAACCGACCTGGGACGGGCAAACCTGGGGCAGACAGTTGAAATCCGTGTGGATGCTGCTCCTGATCCGCTAAAAGGCAAAATCAGCTGGGTATCACCTGAAGCGGAATTTACCCCCAAAAATGTGCAGACCAGACAGGCAAGGGCGGAACTCGTATATGCCGTCAAAGTAACCATTACAGCAAGTCCAGAGGTGTTAAAAATAGGCATGCCGGCTGAGGTGTATTTTGTGGAGTAGGTGAACATCGGACAGACTGAACATCGAACATTCAACGTTCAACATCGAATGATGAATAAAAAATCTGAGCTATTAAATGATATTATGCATACTCATGGAGGAATGTGGGAACGAGCTAAGGCCCGTTATACCGTCATGGTGCGTCATTCCGGCGAAGGCCGGAATCCAGAGAGTCAAC
>JAOZOL010000016.1:11852-19651 GCA_029933295.1 Desulfobacterales bacterium
ATTCGATGTTCAACGTTGGACGTTCGATGTTCGATGTTCAGTCTGTTCGACGTTCGACGTTCGACGTTCACTCTCATCTTTGTAAAGCAACTTGGCCCGATATAAATGAATGAATTAGCCATCACTATCAACAACCTAAAAAAAAAGTATAAAGACACTGTTGCCCTGGAATCGGTCAGCCTTGACATCCGGGTTGGTGAGATGTTCGGACTCATCGGCCCGGACGGGGCCGGGAAAACCACGCTGATACGCATACTGACATCACTCATGGACCCGGATGCCGGGACGTGCCATTTGCTGGATATCCCGGTCCACGAACATCCGGAAAAAATACGTAAAGTAATCGGCTACATGCCCCAGCGATTCTCCCTGTATCCGGACCTGACGGTGAACGAAAACATAAAATTTTTCTCAGATCTATTTAAAGTTCCCGGCAAAAAAAGAAAACAACGAACTGCAGAGCTTCTGGAATTCAGCCGTTTAACGCCGTTCGTAAACCGCCGGGCCGGAAAGCTCTCCGGCGGCATGAAACAAAAACTGGCGCTGTCCTGCGCGTTAATTCATACACCCAGGGTGCTGATTCTTGACGAGCCCACCACCGGCGTGGACCCGGTCTCCCGGCGGGAGTTCTGGGATATCTTACACGAGCTCAAAAAACAGGGCGTTACCATACTGCTGACCACACCGTATATGGATGAAGCCGCACGCTGTGACCGCATTGCGCTGATCCATAAAGGCAATATCCTGGCCATGGGAACGGCTATTGACGTCATAAAAAATTTTTCCGGAAACGTATATGCCATCGTCGGGCCTGACCTGCAAGGCCTTTCAGGATGGTTTAAAAAAAAGTTGCGGTCCGATCAGGTTCAGATTTTAGGCGACAGGGTCCTTTTAAATCTTTTTTCAGGCGTTCATACCCCAATTGAAACACTGTGCAGGGAAGCTGAAAACACCGGGTTAAAAATCGATTCTTATGCAGATGCAGAGCCGAGTCTTGAAGATACGTTTATTGCCTTGATTGCACAAAAAGAGGAGACCAATGACATATCCGACCACTGATACAGAATCATCAGCCCCCTATGCCGTGACGGTCCGGAACCTGACCCGCTGTTTCGGGGATTTTGTTGCAGTGGACAATGTTTCATTTGATGTAAAACAAGGAGAGATCTTCGGCTTTCTGGGTGCCAATGGGGCCGGAAAAACAACCACCATCCGGATGCTCATCGGCCTGCTCAAACCCAGTTCAGGCGAAGGTTCAGTGGGCGGATGGGACATCAACCAGGAATATGAAAAAATTAAACCAGACATCGGGTATATGTCCCAGAAATTTTCACTCTATGATGATTTAAAAGTAAAGGAAAACCTGTTTTTTTTCGGCGGCATTTACGGATTGAGCAATGTGGAAGTAAAAAAGCGGGTGACCCAACTGGATACGGCTCTAAATCTTTCAAAAAGGGAAAACATGAAAACCGCTGATCTGCCCTTAGGGTTTAAACAGCGCCTGGCCCTGGCATGTGCCATTCTGCACAAGCCGCCCATTTTATTTTTGGATGAACCCACCGGTGGCGTGGATCCCATTGCCCGGCGATTTTTCTGGGACCTGATTTCCTCCCTGGCCGCAGCCGGGACAACGGTTTTTGTAACCACCCATTACATGGACGAGGCGGAATACTGCCACCGGATTTCCATCATGTATCAGGGACGGATTGTTGAGATCGATTCCCCGGCGGCAATCAAAAAAAAATACAATATGACATCCATTGAGGATATATTTATTCATCTGGTGGACAGATAATGATTAATACAAGAATAATACCCCTGATAAGGAAAGAATTTATCCATATCCGCAGGGATCCCCGTTCGCTGCTGATTCTGTTAATGATGCCCCTGCTGATGATGGTTATTTTCGGTTATGCCATTAACATGGATTTAAAGCATATCCGTCTTGGCATCTGTGATCTGAGCCGGACGCCGGCCAGCAGGGATATTATTGAAACCATCAAGGCGTCTACCTATTTTGATATTGTGGCGCGATTTGATAATCCCCGGCAAACAAAGGCAATGTTTACAAACCGTGTGGTTAGGGCAGTTGTCATTATTCCGGCTGATTTCCAACGATCGCTGAAACGCTCGGTAAAGGCACAAATCGGTGTAATTGCGGACGGAACCGATGCGAACAGCGCAACCCTGGTGCAGAACTACCTTGAGGGCCTGTTCCTGGCGCGTTCCCTGACCATGGCTTCCGGCGGCAACAGCATGCCGGTGAGCATCAAGGCCAGGATGCTGTATAATCCGGATATGGAATCCTCAATTTTCATCGTTCCCGGAATTGTGGCCATCCTGCTCATCATGATCGGTGCTCTTCTGACATCTGTGACCATTGCCCGGGAAAAGGAAACCGGCACCATGGAACAAATCCTGGTCAGTCCCATCCGGCCCTATGAGGTTGTTTTAGGAAAAGCGGTTCCGTATCTGGTGCTGGCATTTTCCATTGCCTTGTTTATTATCTTTTTGGGGCGCATCTGGTTTCATGTCCCCATGATGGGTTCCTGGCTCTGGCTGCTGCTGTTTTGCGTATTTTATGTATTTACATCCCTTGCCATCGGTCTGTTGATTTCAACCGTGGTCGCCACCCAGCAGGTTGCCATGATGTTGTCCCTGGTGGCAACGGTGCTGCCGTCGGTGATGCTCTCGGGTTTTGTCTTTCCCATTGCATCCATGCCCCGGCCGCTTCAGATAATTTCCAACATCATTCCGGCAACCCATTTTTTAAAAATTATCCGGGGCATCATGCTCAAAGGAAACGGCCTGGAAGAATTGTGGATTCCGGCTGCGGCCATGACCGGCATCGGTATTTTTTTTATTGCCGTGGCAGTTAAACGCTTTAAGTTAAAATTATGAAAAAAATCTGGTATCTGGTTAAAAAAGAACTCCGGCAGGTGATGCGGGACATCAACATGCTCCGGGTGATATTTGTGGTCCCCATGATTCAGTTGATGGTGCTGGGTTATGCCATTACAACGGATATCAAAAACATAGATATTCTCATATGCGATTTTGATCAAACATCTGTCAGCCGGGATCTGGTCGAGCGGTTTTCCCATACGGAGTATTTCACACTCATCGAAGCGCCATGCTCTGCCGGACACATTGAAAAATATTTGTTTGCCGGAAAAGCCGTCATCGCATTGACGATTCCCGCTAATTTTGCCCGCGATTTAAAAACCAGCGACAAACCCGAAATTCAGATCCTTTTAGACGGCCAGAATTCCAATACCAGCGCTGTGGCTTTAGGATACTGCAACCGGATTTTGCTTGAATTCATGCAAGAATCCATTGCCCTTGATCTGCAAAAGGCCCCTCAGATTGCCCGGTCGGTTCATATGATTGAGCCGGTCAGCCGGGTATGGTACAATCCTGAATTAAAAAGTGTCTACTATATGATACCGGGCATTATCTCGATTCTTCTGACAATTATCACCATGCTCCTCACCAGCCTGGCCATTGTAAAAGAAAGAGAAATCGGCACGTTGGAGCAGCTCATGGTTACGCCACTTACGTCAGGTCAGATCATTGCGGGAAAGACGATCCCCTTTGCCTTTCTCGGGCTTGTTGAAATGAGCATTGCCATGACCGTTGGTGTTCTGTGGTTTAAAATTCCCATTATCGGCAGTCTGCCGCTGCTGGCAGGACTGTCCGCAACCTTTATATTGACCACTCTGGGGCTGGGCATTTTTATTTCCACTCTGGTCAACACCCAGCAGCAGGCCCTTTTCATGTCCTGGTTTTTTCTGGTCACGTTTATCCTGCTTTCCGGCTTTTTCTACCCCATTGAAAACATGCCGAAATGGGTTCAGGTCATCACCTATGGGAACCCGTTACGATATTTTATTGAAATTTTAAGGGAGCTGTTTTTAAAAGGTGCGGGGATTTCCGTACTCTGGCCGGAACTTTGTTCCCTGCTGGGCCTGGGGGCTACTATTTTTACCCTGGCAACATTACGGTTTCATAAGCGAACGGCCTGATTCTTTTACCTGAATTTTGCATCTGTTATATTCTTGTGGAATCGTGATGATTATGATTAAGCGTAAGAGTACGATTACGAATTTTTAAAATAGAGGTGTAAACCATGGCAAACACACAAACCATTAACGACCGGGTTGTCCTGATTACCGGTGCATCATCCGGTTTCGGCGCGGCATGCGCCCGGCATTTGAGCCAAAAAGGGTATCGCGTTTACGGCACCAGCCGAAACGCGGCCTTTGAAAAAAAATCCGCCCCCTCCCCTGCCGGCGTCCCTTTTTTGAAAATGATCCCCATGGATGTACGGGAAACGGCATCCGTCAATAAAGGGGTGAAGTATATCATTGACCGGGAAGGCCGAATCGATGTGATGGTCAATAATGCCGGAATTGCCGTGGCCGGGACAGTGGAAGACATGACCGTTGATGATGTTAAAAGTCAGTTTGAGACCAATTTCTTCGGCGCAGTGCGGGTCTGCCAGGCGGTGATTCCTAAGATGCGCGCCCAACATTCCGGGTACATCGTAAATATCAGCTCCATCGGAGGCGTAATGGGAATCCCGTTTCAAAGCGCCTACAGTGCGTCAAAATTTGCTTTGGAAGGTTTCACCGAGGCATTCCGCATTGAAGTCAAGCCGTTTGGCATTCACGTGGTGCTGATCGAGCCAGGTGATTTTAAAACCAGCATTACAAAAAATCGCATAAAACCAACAATATCACAAAAAAATTTCGCATATGCAAAGCAATATCACACCGCCCTGACGATTATGGAAAATGAAGAAAAAAACGGTCAGCCCCCGGAAAAGCTTGCGCAGCTTTTGGAAAAAATTATTACCCACCCGTCTCCCAAAGTTCGATACACCATCGGGAAGCTGGAGCAGCGGCTTTCAACACTATATAAACGATTGGTGCCGTCAAAGACTTATGAACGAACATTTATGAAATATTATAAGTTGCGGTAACAAAAAGGTGAGGAGGAGCGCAATGGAGATTTTTACTAAATTTAAGTGGTCGATACTTCTGCTTATTCTACCGGTTTTTATTTTTACCGGCTGCACGTCCGTCGCCCGCACTAAAATCATGGTCAGCAATATGCGGCCGTTGATGGATAAAATGAAGATTGCCGTGAACAAGCATGATGATCCTGATCTGGTCAGAGATGCCATGCCGACAAGCCTTCTGCAACTCGACGGATTTATTGAAGCATCTCCTGGCAACAAGAATCTTCTGCTCCGTGCGTCCGAAGCCAATTACGGATATGCGTTTTTATTCCTTATGGACACGGACAAAAAACGGGCACTGCACGTCTATCAAAAAGCAAAGAGATATGCGTTTTTAGCATTGCGGCACAAAAACGCGTTTCAGCAAGTTTTGGAAAACGGCTCCTTCAAAGAGATTGCCAGCTTTATGAACAAGTACCACAAAGAGGATGTCCCGGGCCTTTATTTTTACACAACCAGCTGGCTGGGATGTATTGAGCTCTCTGTGGGGGATGACGTGAACGTGATCGCCGATTTACCGAAAGTGGAAGTGGTCATGGACCGGATTCTGGAATTAGATGACACATACCATTATGGGGCGATTCATGCCGTATTCGGCGCCTATCTCGCCTCCCGGCCCGAAAAATTCGGCGGACAGATGGAAGAAGCCAAATTTCATTTCAATGAGGCCTTTGAAATATCGGAATCAAAATTTTTAGCATGGCAATTTTTATATGCCACAAAGTATGCGGTTCAGATCAAGGATAAAGCTCTTTTTGTGAGCACCCTTGAAGAAATTGTTGCCGCACCGCCGAACCTGCTGCCCGAAGCAAATTTTGTAAACGAAACAATCAGACAAAAAGCGAAAAAGTTGCTTACCCAGACGGATGATATATTCTAACACATAATTTTTTATCAGCCTCCGACGGATGAGGAAGTTCGACCCATGAAGCGCTATGTCGCCAGCAGATTGCTGTATTCGCTCATCATTTTGTTTCTGGTGTCCATCCTGATATTTGCCCTGGCCAGACTCATGCCCGGCGACCCGATTCAGGCAGCCGCCATGATCAATATGGACCTTGCCGACAAGGAAATCATTGAAGATCTGCGCATTCAGTTCGGCCTTGATCAACCGGTTTATATTCAATACGTCGTCTGGCTTAAGGATTTTATCCGTGGAGAATGGGGGACATCTTTAGGCAGTGGAGAACAGGTTTACAACATGTTCATGCGCCGTCTCCCGATTACGCTTGAGCTATTTGCCGGGTCCGTATTCTGGTCTTTTATTATCGGTTTTCCGCTTGGCGTCATTGCTGTCCTTAAACGCAATTCATGGATCGATGCCCTTTTGACTTCAACCGCCATTATCGGCGTTTCCATTCCCGTGTTCTGGGAAGGAATTGTGCTGATTTATCTTTTTGCCGTTATTCTGCACGTTCTACCCCCCGCAGGGTATGTGCCGTTTTCGGAAGACCCCTGGGGCAACCTGCGATGTATAGTCATGCCGACGTTTGTTATGGGTACCCACGGCGCTGGATTACTGGCCCGGTACATTCGATCCAGCCTGCTGGAAGTTCTAAGCCAGGATTTTATCAGGACAGCCAGGGCTAAGGGGTTGCGTGAATCAGCGGTACTGCTCACTCATGCGGCCAAGCCGGCAATGATTCCGGTTGTAACGATCATTGGTCTTGCCTGGAGCTATGTCGTGGCAGGGGCATTTCTCGTGGAATATATATTTGCAATTCCAGGACTTGGACGGATGGGTGTGAATGCTATATTTGCAAGGGATTTTCCGGTGATCCAGGCCACCCTTGTCATGGTTACCGCAAACATACTGCTGGTAAACTTGCTGGTTGACTTGATTTATGGGTATCTGGACCCCAGGGTGAGAATAAACTAAAAGGATACAAATGTCGGATAAAACAGCTAATTACGCAAAACCGCGCCGGACATCGCAAATCGGATTATGGGCTGTTTTGCGTTCGGTTATGGCGCACAAAATAGGTTGCGCAGGACTGTTGATTATCACGCTCCTTTTACTCATGGCAATTTTTGCTCCTTTGCTGGCGCCTTATAATCCCAATGATCAGGATCTCTACCACGTGCTGGAAGGGCCCTCAAAATCACACTGGCTGGGAACAGATGATGTGGGCCGCGACTTGCTCTCCCGCGTCATTTACGGCTCACGGATTTCTTTGCTTGTGGGGGTTGTTTCAACAACCATTGCAGCCATTATCGGCGTTTTTTTAGGTTTATTGGCTGGTTATAAAGGCGGGTGGATCGATATGATCATCATGCGGATAACCGATGCCTTCATGTGTATCCCCGGCCTGATTCTGCTTCTGGTGATGGCAGCGGCCCTTGGCCCTGGAATGCACAATATCATCATCGCCATTGCCGCCATCGGGTGGACCGCGTTTGCCCGCATCGTACGCGGACAGGTTCTGCTGGTACGCGAATTGCCTTATGTTGAAGCCGCCCATGTGGCCGGAGCATCCGGGTTCCGGATTATGTTTAAACACCTGTTGCCCAATTCACTGGCCCCGGTCATCGTTGCCGCTTCAATTACCGTCGGTGGGGCCATCATGCTTGAAAGTGCGGCGGCTTTTCTCGGCCTGGGCGTTCAGCCCCCGACGCCCAGCTGGGGAAAAGCCCTTCGGATCGGATATTCATATCTTGAAATTGTTCCGCTTTTCTCCCTTGCGCCGGGCCTGTTGATCACGCTTGCGGTCATGGCATTTAATTTTATGGGAGACGGATTAAGAGATGCGCTTGATCCACGGTTAAGGGGGGAAGG
>JAOZOL010000173.1 GCA_029933295.1 Desulfobacterales bacterium
AGTAATGGAACTGGCAGTCGATTACGCTAAAACCCGCGTTCAGTACGATCAGCCCATCGGTGCTTTTCAGGCGATTAAACACAAGTGCGTCGATATGTATACGGATGTGGAAAGCTCCCGCTCGATTTTATACTGGGCAGCCTGGGCGCAGGACTCCGGAGATGAAAAAACAGCCGCCGTGGCTGCTTCAGCTGCCAAGTCTTATTGCACCGAAGCCTTTACCCGGGTGGCAGGCCGTGGGATTCAGGTTTTTGGTGGCACTGGTTTCACCCTGGAAAATGAGATGCACCTGTATCTGAAACGGGCTAAATGGAATGAAGTGGCATTGGGTGATCCCATGTATCATCGGGAAAAAGTTCTTAATTTGGTGTCTTAGCAAACCATACTGCAAAAATAAGGAGGGGCATGTATGAAGACGTATGACGACAGACCCTGGTTAAAAGCCTATGATCCGGGAATTCCGCCGGATATCGATATCCCGGAAAAAACCTATACCGATACCCTGTTAGAGGGCCTGACAGCAGCACCTGACCGGGCGGCCATGCATTTTATGGGCACTACTCTCACCTTTCGGCAGTTGGATGAAATGTCGTGCCGGTTTGCGGCTTTTTTAACAGGAAACGGTGCTAAACCGGGAGATGTCGTGGGACTGAGTCTGCCCAACATTCCCCAGTTCCTGATTGCGCTTTGCGGTACTATGCGGGCCGGCTGCACGGCTACGGGCGTGTCACCGCTTTTAACGCCAAAAGAACTGGCCCATCAGGTCAACGATTCCGGCTGCCGGGTTCTGGTCACGTTAGATGCCATATTTGAACGCGTATTAACCAAAGTGGAAAACCAGGTACCCGGATTATCTCATGTAATAACCACCAGTATCGGGGATTATCTGCCCGCAGTAAAACGGATTATGGGCAGGCTTCTCAAAAAGCTTCCATCCGGCAAGGTGACACCCATTGCCGGCAAAAATATTCAATCGTTTAAGCAGGTGATGAACCAATATCCGGCTGACAGGCAAACGGCTACGATCACACCTGACGATATCTGCCTGATTCAGTACACCGGAGGTACCACCGGGCTTCCCAAAGGCGTTGAGCTGACCCACCGCAATATCTTTTCCAACCTGACACAGGTAAAAAAATGGAGCGACTTTGAAATGGCTCGGGATGTGCTGTGTTCCGGTTATCCGTTTTTCCACCTGGCTGGCCTGATGTTCGGCATGACGGCCATGGCCACAGCAAGCACCCAATGTCTGATTCCGGATCCTAGAAATACTAAGCATATCTGCAGCGAGATCCGAACTCATAGTCCCTCGATTTATGCCAACGTGCCCACTCTTTACCAGATGCTGATTGATGACCCGGGATTTAAAAAACTTGATTTTACGTCGGCCAAAATTTTTGTATCTGGTGCGGCCCCGTTTGCCGTGGAATCAATCCAGGCCTTTGAATCAATCGTCGGTCAGGGCAAGGTGGTGGAGGTTTATGGCATGACCGAAACCAGCCCAATCATCACCGGCAATCCGCTGGAAGGGAAAAAGAAAATCGGCTCCGTGGGCGTACCGGTCTCCAACACACACGTCCGCATCGTTGATGTGGAAAACGGGACAGATTTAATGCCTGTTGGAGAACCCGGCGAGCTGATCGTTCGCGGCCCCCAAGTGATGAAAGGCTATTGCAACAAACCCGAAGAAACAGATCACGCCATGCGCGAGCACGATGGCAAAATCTGGCTGCATACCGGTGATGTGGCCCGCATGGATGAAGACGGGTACTTTTATATCATGGACCGGTCCAAGGACATGCTCATCGTGGGTGGATACAAAGTTTTTTCAAGGGAAGTGGAGGAAACCCTGTACCAGCATGAGGCGATTGATTTTTGCGCCATCATCGGCCTGCCAGATCCAAAACGGCCCGGTAGTGAAATTGTCAAGGCAGTGGTCCAATTGTCCGCAGACGCCGGAAATCAGAATGCCGATAGCTTAAAAGAAAAAATCAAAACTTATTGCCGCGAAAATATGGCCCCTTACAAAGTGCCGAAAGTCATAGAATTTATTGACACCATTCCGTTAACCGCAGTGGGCAAGGTGGACAAAAAAGCACTACGGTAACATACAAGATTACTGCAAGAAGCAGAAAATTGCGGGAAAAAATTAATGCAGGCTTTGCCCGCAACCCAAGATATGTGAAAATTAATGAATTCGTAAAAATCTTTTCATGGTGATGAATCACCTCTGTATCACTAAACAACTTATCCATTATTTCAGTTGGTTATGAATGAGTTGATTGGAAGAAGAACTCAAAAATCAAATTAAGGAGACCTTATGATTATTGATTCTCATTATCATTTAGAAGAGAGACTATTAACGACTGATGAGTTGTTGAAAAAGATGGATGAGAGTGGTGTGGATAAGATTGCTTTGATGACGACGATGAACGGTCTTATTCCGGATACAAAAGAGTATCTATTGCCACTCCTAAGATTCCTGCTAACTCATCGATCTCTTCGAGGACTGGCTAAACTATTGGTTGCCAATTTCGATAAAGAGGGCAATGTGAAGATTCCAGGTGGGATAATCGAGATTTATAAGGATCCGGACAACGAACCGGTATTTCAAACAGTAAAGGACCACCCCAATAGATTTATCGGCTGGATATTCATCAACCCTCGTGGCAGTAAGGATCAAGTTCAAGAGTTTGAAAAGTGGAAGGACGAACCTGGTTTTATCGGTGTTAAGGCCCATCCTTTCTGGCACCGTTATCCTCCCATAGAGCTTCTGCCTGTTGCCGAACGTGTTGCCGAGATTGGGAAGCCTCTTATTATCCATGTTGGTTTTGGTGCAGACGGTAATTACCATGCTTTGGTTAAACAGGTACCTAACCTGAAAATAATTTTGGCCCACACAGGATTTCCCTGCTATTCTGATACCTGGAAGGAAATTAAAGACAATAAAAATATCATGGTTGACCTCGCTGCCAGAGCATATGTAGATAGTAAAATTACACACCAGGTGGTGGAATATTTAGGTGAGGATAGAGTTCTCTTTGGAACGGATGGCCCTTATGGCCACAAGGGCGAAGACGGCAAGTTTGACTATGGATATATTAAAAGAAGAATAGAAGAGCTGTTTCCGGACCCGGGAGTACAAAAAATGCTCCTGGGAGAAAACTTTGCCAATTTTGCTGGGCTTTAAAAACACATTTTTAGAGGCACAACATTGTAAAAAGGAGGTCTAACTTGTCCCGATTGTTTGAACCCGCTTATATTGGTAAGATGGAATTGAAAAATCGATTTATTCATTCCGCCACTCATGAAGTTATGTCAACAGATGACGGGCATATCACTGAGGATCTTATCCGCCGCTATAAAAATCTTGCCAAAGGGGAAATCGGCCTGATCATCCCGGGTCATTTGTGTGTGCACCCACTGGGTCAAGGCCACCATGGCCAAACGAGCATTTATACGGACGATATGATTCCAGGCTTGAAGCGGTTGGTTGAGACGGTTCACGAAAACGGCGGGAAAATCGCATTTCAACTGAATCATGGCGGCCGGCAGACACCAAAACAGTTAATCGGGGAAGCACCTGTTGCCCCCACAGGTCGGGGAAGAGATCCGGTAAGCATGAATAAGCCCCGGCAAATGGATGAAGCGTTAATTGAAGAAACCATTGAGGCATTTGCCGCAGCTGCGGTTCGTGCGGTTGAAGCAGGTGCGGATGCGGTTCAGATCCATGCCGCCCACGGATACCTGAATAGTGAGTTTTTGTCCCCTTTTTTCAATAAGCGAAAAGATCAATGGGGTGGTTCGAATGAGAATCGATTCAGGTTTATCAGGGAAATCATAACGCGAATTAAATCCAGACTGCCTGATGACAAACCGCTCCTGGTTAAAATGAATACATTTGATTATACCCCAATGAAAGGAATGACGCCGGAACTTGCCGGGCTCTATGCGAAATGGATGGTCGAGCTGGGTGTGGAGGCGGTGGAGGTAAGCAGTGGTTCCTACTATACATTTCATACCATAAGAGGGGATATCCCGGTGGCGGAATTGACGGCAGCAATGCCGGCATGGCGGCGACCACTTGCAAAAATCGTGTTTGGTCTCTTGAAAAAAGGGAATACGTTCAAAGATGCCTATAACCTGGAAGCTGCACGGACGGTCAAACCGCAAATGGATAAAACGCCATTAATTCTGGTGGGCGGTATGAGAAAATTGTCCCAGATGGAAGAAGTGGTTGCAAATGGTGATGCTGATTTCATTTCCATGTCCCGGCCCTTTATCCGGGAACCGTTTCTTGTTAAAAAATTCAGGGAAGGAAAAACAGGAGAATCGTCCTGCATATCCTGCAACAAATGCTTTGCCGCAATGTTTAATGATATGCCTGTGCGATGTTATAAAAATGGCATTCCCGGTTTATAACTGTATAAAGTTTAGCATACATCGAGGGACAGGATATTTATATTATCGTTTGCGGCCCCTTCCCAAAAGGTTCCCCATCCGGCTCTACCAGAACCTCCTTGTTGCGGGTTGCAATAATTTTTTCCCCTTCCGTATGTCCGATACACTGACAGCCAACCAATCTAAACCATTTTAAAAATATGAGCTAAAGGGTTTGGAACACGTGATGTGGAACCATTGATTTTAGCCATAATCAAAGCAAAAAATGATGATACAGGATTTCCTGGGACATAATTTATAGGGTTTACCTTCATTAAATGGAACAGGGCATTAGCTGTTTCACAAAGATTGTTACACTCTGAGCTTAAATATACATTTGTTTTGCCTAAACGTGTTATCAGGGTTTCCGAGACTTCTTTGATGGCACAATTCCCTACTACCAGAACTTTTCCTGTTATTGAGCTTACAACATCTTTGTCGTGCCCCTTTCCCATCAGAAGGGTCCAGCCGCCTTTCCCCTTATGATCCAGATACATTGTTTGCATTGCGCAAAGTGGATTATTAACACACCCTTCTCTACACGCTCTTTTAAGGCCTTTTATAATGGTAACATCTTTTGGAAAACTCGGGTAAAGGTCCCAAGGATATGAACCGCTTTCAGGCATATCGCCTATTAAATCGATATTAGATAAATCTGTAATATCTCCTGTGAGTTCTATATCATCAAGGCTTTTAACACCGTGGCCCAGTCCTTTTTCAATGGCAATTTTTAAATGAGGAACATCATTAACATTAAAGCCGAAAATTTTTGATCCTGCGATATCTGCTGCAATAACATTTTTGCTCCCAATAAGAATTTTAAAGGGACGAACCTGCTCATCCGCAAGCGCTGTGGCAAAATAATGACCGTAAATTGAACCCTCCACCCCTTCAATTATTGTTATATCCGGCTCAATAAACCCTAAAACATCCACTAATTTACTGGGAAGGTTATAATTATGATCAACACCACGGGATTTGTGCATTGGAAAACCCCATTGATTTTTAATGCCAAGAGTAACGACTCCCATAGAATGCGTTTTGAGTTTTGGTACATTAATATACAGGTGTTTTTCCCGTTCACGAATAAGGCGCATTACAGTTTCAGGCATTTCAAAGGAGGTTAGCTCATAGCCGTCAGGGTTATTTTCAGATTGTTTTTCTTTTCCGGTGAAAGCAAGTGTTTCACTTTTTTCTTCGTCAAGAAATACCGGAACAGTTCCGGTTTGTTTGCATAATTTCGTATATCC
>JAOZOL010000580.1 GCA_029933295.1 Desulfobacterales bacterium
TATGGTATATGTTCCGGGTTCATAAGCCTGCTTCCAGGTCTCACCGGGTGCCAAGGCGGTGGTGAGGCAAGGGCTGGTCACACGGACATCCTCGTCAAGCGTATTGGTCACGGAAATGGAAGAGTCTTGCTGTGGTGGCTGCGTGTCTTCTTCAAGCTTGATATTCACATATTGAAAATCTGTCCAGGTCCATACTTTTTTTTCATCAACACCAGAAAACAGTTCAGCTTCTATTTTAAAGCCTATGTTATTGTCACCGGATTTCAGGTTGACTTCAACAATTTCTGAATGGTTGTCCAGTGCTCCGGTGTGCTCATAAAATACATTTATTTGGGGATCAAAGTCATACATTTCAATTTTTACTTTAATCACACTGTTCGTGGTTTTATAATCATCGGTTAAGTCAGATTCTTTTTCTGTGCCCGTGGCATCTTTTTCTATAATTTTAAGTTCATACCAGGGAAAATTTCTACCCAATGTGTCGTCGTCCTTTTTGTTCCATGGCACTGTTTTGTTGTCCAAATCGTTCCACAAATCGTTGAAGTCAGCATCGATGAGTGCGTCTTTACCGATATAATATACTCTTTTAAAATCAACTTTTTTGCTTTTGGGATTCCATAGTGACGCATAAGGCTTAAACTTTCCGTTTGCCAAAGCCTCTGCAAAGGATTGCCCGTCTGCTCCAAGTTCAAATCCAATTTTAGTATTTTTGTCATTTGGAAAATTCGGATCAGCAACATAAAAATCATTGCCGGATTTTTTATAGACAACCAGCGCGTGGCCGTAGTCCTGTTTGCTGTCGTCTTTTGGCGGATAAATGGCCACATACTGGGGTTCACCGGTTTTCAAGAGTGAATGGGCAAACATGAAATATGTCCACAGGGGAGTCATTTTGTCATTTTTATCATAATAGTATTTTATATCCTCATACTGGAAATCCCACCAATCCTGGATGGTGGAGCAGAGCTTGATGGCCTGGTCATCATCAATTTCAAGGGAGGACGTTCCATTGTTATAACGTCCGAACAATTGTGGTTGGCCGAGATTCTTTTTTTTCTCAGTATAATAATATAAAGACGCGACACTCATACCAGAGCAGATGCCTCCGGGAGATAGATACGTTCTGAGATTTGTAAACTGCCAGTTGTCTTTTGTCACTTGAAATCCGGAATCAATGTTTTCGAGAAGCAAAGTCCAGAATACTCGGTTGATAAACAGCATGCTGAAATGCCGGGTAGCAATGGTCAGGGACGTTTCATCATGTTCTAATTCCGGAATCCCTTCGAGTTTACCGGTTGCTTCATCATAGTAAAATGCCATGTAATGATAGCCGTCTTCAATGGTTACCGGAATTTTTACCGAGATGATTTCATCAGCATATTCGCCACCGTTTTCGATCTTAATTAGTGGGGTTACCGGATCAAGGCTTACATCACCCGAATGGCTG
>JAOZOL010000017.1:0-3217 GCA_029933295.1 Desulfobacterales bacterium
TTTAAATGGGTATATCAAACAAAACCAGACAAAAGTTCTGGCAGGGCTTGTTAAGATGTCAAAAGATGCCTATCAAGACGTTGTCATATGGAAACGTAAGTGACAGGAAAGAAAAATATGGCGAAAGTCCCACAGGATAAAAACATAGCTGTGTTTTCATTGGGCCCATAAAACAAAATGGGATTATTCTGATATTATTGTCAAATTTTTCCCCTTTTCTTTAGCCCTATATAGGGCCTGGTCAGCCCTGTTGATCAGGTTTGCACTACTTTCACCATGATGGAGCTGGGCCAGTCCGATACTTATGCTTATATAAATCTTTCTGCCTTTTTTATTTCTGAATGCGACATGGTGCATTGTTTGCCGGATTCTCTCCGCTACTTCATAGGCTTCATCTTTTTTGGTATCCGGTAGAATGATAATCATTTCTTCTCCACCATATCGACAGGCGCTGTCTTTTTCACGAACAGAATTGAGGATAATTGTGCCCAGTGTTTTTAAAACCTGGTCGCCGACCTGATGCCCACATGTATCGTTTATTGTTTTAAAATCATCCAAATCCATCATAAGTACAGATAAGGGGTTCCCGGAATTATGGGATATTATAGTTTCGCTGTTAATTTTTTTATCAAAATATCGTTTATTATATAATTTTGTGAGGCTGTCCGTATTGCTTAATACCATCAGGCGGCGGCCCTTGACTTCCAGTTGTTGTTTTTCCTGTCTTAATATTCGTATCCGGTCGCCAAGGGCCAGCGATAACAATATCCCTTCCAGAGCTATGGCGCCAGGATAAAAATATGTTATTAACTGTGTTTGAGGCAAAAAACCAAGCCCTCGAAGTGCCCATGCAAGAATACCGATGGATAATACCGACCATGCAGCCAAAAAGTAACCGGCTGGTCTGAAACCTTTTTTAAAGCATGCAAGGCCTGCGGCAATCGCTGTAAATGGAAAAATAACGCCTGCAATGCTGCTCACGAGCTGTGCAAAATAATAAAAACCAAAGATTGCCATAAATATCCATATTACGGCAAATGCCATATGAAGCTTGAGGAGGTTGTTAATAAAAGGTGCATTTCGAGACGTTAGTAAAAAAGCGCGGCAGAACCAGGCGGCAAAGAAAAGGCCAAAGCCGCTTAAAATATACACCAAATAGAAAAACTGGTCTGGCCTGGCTCCGGTAATAGCCGGATAGTGACCGATCGCTGAAGACAGGTAGAAAAAAATTGCCGCCATATACAATACATACAGTAGATAGGCCCGGCTTCGCAAAGACAGAAAAAGGAATGCATTATAAAGGATCATTGCACCCATTAATCCGTAAATAATTCCGAAAACAAAGAAGTCCCATGTCATTCGATTCCGGAATTCCTGCATCCGGGTGATAAAAAGTGAAAAATTCAGCGGCGGCCCCCATGATGCCAGTTTGAGATATACTGCACGGCTTGCGTCAAAATCATCGGGGATAAAAAATATGGAGCTTCTGCTTAGAAGATTTTTTCTATTGGATTGATCCGCAGTAATGGCGGATATTTTATGCCATCCGTCTTTGTTTGATTGTGACTTTACCGGCATCCATAGTTCGATTGTCGGCATCCAGGCACGATCGATTTCCAGAATCCAATCGTTGTTTATTAAAGGATTATCATTGGATAAACTATCAGTTTGAGTAATGTTCAGCCTGAATTTAAACCAGTAAGTGGATCGTGAAACGCCGAGATTCAGTTGCTGCGAAGTAACGGGGACAAAGCGATGCTGTTCGTCCGGGCGAAGTGTTTGGATCAGTGTCAATTTTCCCTCAGGATCTTCTAAAACTTCAAGAAAAGGGGAAATATTGGTTCTTTGTGAATTTTCCGGTTTAATAACATGCAGTGCAGATGCCTGAGAGCAGATGAATAATATACCGGTAACAAGCAACAACAAGCACACCAGTCGTTTAAACACCGACGCTATCCCTTTTTTTAAGAAATATATAAAATTGCATCCATAAGCCCGCAATGCCATTTTCAGCAAGATTGTTCTTTATTCTTTTTCCTGATTTTTTTTATTCATCATCTGGTTCCCGCAGGAGGGCCGCGGAAACGAGAATAATCCATCCGCGTTTGTCTGCGGCTGATATATTACGGCTTTGGTGATTAAATTGGTGTTGTTGATAATTATATCAAAAATTTAAGCCAATTTTTTCAAATCTTCAACAAGCTGTTTAACGGCATCCGCAGATTTGTTAAGGGCGGCTGCTTCTTTTTCGGTAAGTGTAATCTGAATAATATCTTCAATGCCTCCTGTTCCAAGTTTTACAGGGACACCGATAAATAAATTGTTTATTCCATATTCGCCTTCAAGATAAGCGGCGCAAGGCAGGATTTTTTTCTTGTCTTTTAATATGGATTCAGCCATTTCAACGGCTGCTGATGACGGCGCATAAAATGCGCTCCCGGTTTTCAGCAGTCCGACAATCTCCCCGCCGCCTTTACGCGTTCTATCAACCAGAGCTTCTATTTTTTTCTCTGACAGCAATTCAGTGATCGGTATTCCCGCTACCGTCGAATATCGTGGGAGGGGGACCATGGTATCGCCATGACCGCCCAGCACAAAAGCGTGTGTGTTTTCAACAGAAACGTTAAGTTCCATGGAGATGAAAGCCCTGAACCTGGCTGAATCAAGGACTCCCGCCATGCCTATGACCCTGTTTTTGGGGAATCCACTGGTTTCATAGGCAACATGGCACATGGCGTCAAGGGGGTTGCTGACAATAATGAGAATTGCGTCCGGTGAATGTTTGGCCACGTCCGCAGTAACACTTTTCATTATATTCATATTTGTTTTGATAAGATCATCTCTGCTCATTCCGGGCTTTCTTGGAATGCCGGCAGTAATAATCACAATATCGGAATTTGCTGAATCTTCATATGTGTTTGAGCCGATAAGGGTTGTGTCGTGTTTTTCAACCGGGGCTGCTTCTGTCAAATCAAGCGCCTTTCCCTGGGGAAGGCCTTCTGCAATATCAATTAGTACAACATCGCAAAGTTCTTTTTCAGCCAGCCTCTGGGCTGTTGTTGCGCCCACATTCCCAGCGCCGATTACCGTTACTTTTTTGTCCATCATTATCTCCTTTAAAAAAATATTTATTTTAAAATTTTTAACCTAGTGGTTTCATAAAAAGGATGTCAATAAAAATTTTGATCGATGACGGATTTTATATTCCTTTTATTTC
>JAOZOL010000017.1:3317-7103 GCA_029933295.1 Desulfobacterales bacterium
CCTTTTATTTCAGGGTGCTTGACAATCCCACTGTTTCAAGGTATTTAACAAACATAATAATATCTAGGATGCGCGGTTATGTCTGATAAAAATGCTGTTCAACAGCAGAAATTGTCTTCAAAAAATAAATTTAAACTACGTTCAATAACAAGAGATTTAACTTCAAGTCTTGTGTTGATGGTGGTTTTAGTATCGTTGATCGTTATATGTTCAAATTATTTTTACACCTCATATCGTGAGAATAAAAGGCTTGAAGCTCTGGCGGATGAATATAAATCGCGTTTAACAGAAACCCTTGAGTTGCCGATTTGGACGTTAGATCAAAGAATTACCTCCAAAATTGCCGAATCATATTTTAATAATGAACAGGTGGCAATGCTTCAAATTTCCGAGAAATTTTATGATTCAAATCAAAATTCATACGATAAAATCGTTTTTGACAAATCCAAACCCAAAACCAATAAATCTGATTTAATTATTCGTGAATTTGAAATTTGTCATAATAGACGGATAATCGGAAAGATAAAATTTGGCCTGACGCGACGGCTCTATCAGGAAGCCCTTCGTAAAAATATTGCATCCAATATTTTAATTTTATTGGCGGTTATTTTGTCATTGATTCTCGTTACGAGAATTTTTCTGAGATTACTGGTTAAAAGACCGCTTGATTCTCTCCTGAAGGGGATTAATCAGTTTTCACGAGGGAATTATGATTATCAATTTACAGCATATAAGCAAATTGAAATTCAAACCATTATTTCGAATTTTAAACATATGGCAAACCAGATCCGGAGGCGTGAAAAAACTCTGGCAGACATGAACAAACAACTGGAATCAGAAATCGCCACACGAAAAAAAATTGAAAAAACCATACGGAATAATGAAGCACAACTCAGAGCAACATTTGAAGCCTCTGCCTCCGGAATTTTGGTTATGGATAAAACTGGAACGATTATTAATGCCAACAATCGATTTTACAGTATGTGGCGGATACCGGACGAATATAAAGAGGAAAAGGCTGATGCTGTTTTGTTTGAGTTAATGGGTGAACAATTAAAAAAACCGTACTCATTTATATCGAAAATCAAGCAAATGTATAAAACCGGCGAAGGGGCTTTTGAAGAACTGTATTTAAAAAATCAAAGCGTATTTGAACTTATATTAAATTCTCTGATCTATGGCGGGGAGATTATTGGTTCTGTTTTAAATTTCAGGGATGTTACGGATCTGAAAAAATCCATTGTCGCAGTACGGGAGAGCGAAGAACGGTTTCGCCAGTTATCCGAAGCCGCTTTAGAAGCAATTGTTATTCATGATAACGGAATCGTGCTTCAGGCCAATGATCAGTTTTTTGATATGTTTGGATATAATCGCAAGCGGGTTGTCGGGATACTGCCTTTTATCCAGCTCATTAGCCCGGAACATAGAGAAATAATCGACCAACGCCATACTCCGAATCAGGTGGCTTTTTTGGAAGTCAACGGTTTGCGAAAAGATGGCACCTTGCTTCCCATTGTCATGAGAAGCAAGGCAATGATCTATTATGGGAAGAATGTTACCGTTACAGTCATTCGTGACATTTCCGACAGAAAGGCTGCTGAAGAAGAAAAACAATCTTTAATCGCCAAATTAGCCAGGTCTCAGAAAATGGAGGCATTAGGGCTTTTGGCAGGCGGTGTTGCCCATGATTTAAACAATATACTTTCGGGGATTGTGAGTTATCCGGAATTATTGTTGATGCGGGAAGGCCTTGATAAAAAAACACGCAAGGCATTGAAGACCATCCAGGAATCCGGCGAAAGGGCTGCCGCTGTTGTAAACGACCTGACAACTATTTCACGGGGGATCGCCAGCAACAGAGAGGCGCTAAGTTTAAATTCCATTGTTGATGAATATTTGAAGTCCCCTGAATTTTATAAACTTCAAACAGTTCATCCTGACGTATGTGTTGAGACAAATTTAGAGCCGGATTTGTTCAATATCAATGCTTCCCGGCTGCATATCCGAAAAAGCATAATGAATCTTGTGACAAATGCGTATGAAGCTATTGAAACAAAGGGGGAGATTGTTATATCCACCCGAAATTGTTATTTAGATCAGCCATTGAGGGCATACAGTGATGTTCAAATCGGTGAGTATGCTGTTTTATCAATTTCAGACACCGGCGGAGGCATTTCCAGGGAAGAAATCGATCGGATTTTTGAGCCGTTTTACACGAAAAAGGTGATGGGGAGGAGCGGGACAGGGCTCGGTCTGACGGTTGTCTGGAATACGGTGCAGGATCATGCCGGTTATATTGTTGTTTCAAGTGAAGGAGGCGGAACCAGATTTGATCTTTATTTTTCAATTACCAGAGAAAGCGTTACAGAGAGCATTCATAAAATACCGGTTGATAAATATATGGGAAATGGAGAACTCATTCTTGTCGTTGACGATGAAAAAAATCAGAGGAATATTGCATGTGAGATGCTCCAGGCCCTTGGATATAAAACAGTTGATGTCTCAAACGGGGAGACGGCGATTCAATACATAAAAAAAAATGCTGTTGATTTAATTCTGCTTGATATGATCATGCCGACCGGAATGAACGGACGTGAGGCATATAAAGAGATCATCAAGCATTGCCCTGGACAGAAGGCAATCATTGCAAGCGGCTTTTCCATTACCGAGGATGTAAAGGCAGCCATTAAGCTGGGAGCCGGTCAGTTTATAAAAAAACCGTATAATATTGAAAAACTGGGGGTTGCGGTCAAGAGAGAATTGTCGAAGTTTTAAAAATTACCTTGAGATAAAGAGCAATAAAGAGTAACGTAAATAAGATATGCAATTGAAATTCGTAAACGTGAACGGTTACGATAATATATCGAGGCAGTGAATGAATCTTGGCGAAAAAATTAAAACATATTACCAGGAGGCGGAACTATATCGAACCCAGGGTTTACTGGATGAGGCGCTGGAGAAATTCAATGAGGTCGAGGGCTTTATAAAAGCAAACAGCAATATCCGGAATAAAAAAAAATTGTTGTTGAAAATTGCACAAAAACGTAAATTAATTAATGAAAAATTTAAAAAGGCCGGCAGACCCGTAAAAGATCTGGAAGTTTCAGAAGCCGCCCAGTCCCTCATGAAAGAAATGTTTAGTTTTGATGACCCTAAAACAAAGGGATCATCATCACTTGGGGGTGCAATTGCACTGGCAAAATTTGGTCAGTATAATAAAGCAATTGAAGAATTTACCAGATTGCTGGAATATGATAATCTTCGCCTGGAAGCCGCCCAGAATATACTCTGGTGCTGGTTAGAACAAAATTATGTGGATTATGCCATTTCTTTGTTTCAAAAATGGCAGAAAAAAAAATTTTTACCTGCCACGGAAATGAAATCCGTCGAGGTCTATTTTAGAAAGTTGCTGAAAGATAAAGGGATTGAACGGACAATAACCGATATTGAACTGGAAAAAACCATTGAGCCTGATTCGGAAATAGAAGATGAGGATATCATCGATATAACGGCGACGCGTTTTGTTTTACCGGGAGGCCCTAAACAGGGCGAAAAAGTGGATATGGAGGTCAGCTTTCAATCCGGGAAGTACATTCAGTTGATTATGTCGAAAAAAGAAAAACAGCTGATAAAAAGTATTAAGTCTGGTGATATGCTAAAAGAAATTGTTTTTTATTCGCCCATGGCTATTTTTTCCGGGACAGGTTATGTGTCCAAGAAAAAAGAAATTAATTCCGGGCCCAAACGGGGGGATTTTAGCATTGAGATTAAAATCATAAAGATTTT
>JAOZOL010000017.1:7203-19558 GCA_029933295.1 Desulfobacterales bacterium
ATTCCGGGCCCAAACGGGGGGATTTTAGCATTGAGATTAAAATCATAAAGATTTTATCCTGAAAATTTTATTGGAGAAGGTTTTTAACTTAGCCATCAAAATAATATTTCAGCAGCGGTATCTGGAGTCAATATATGGCGGTAATAAATTTGATGAAGCGGCAAATAGAGTGTAAAATTGTATTCTATGGGCCGGGCCGTAGCGGAAAAACAACGAATCTTGAATATATTCATAAGGCATTTAAGAAACAGGTCGCCGGTAAAATGATTTCCATTGATACAGAAGGTGACAGGACGTTGTTTTTTGATTTTTTACCCCTGGGCATAGGAAAAGTTAAAGGGTGTGATGTCCGCGTGCAATTATACACGGTCCCGGGACAGGTTAAATACAGCTCAACGCGAGAGCTTGTTTTAAAGGGTGTTGACGGCGTTGTTTTTGTCGCAGATTCCCTTAAAGTAAGGCGTGAAAAAAATTTCATATCGTTAAAAGATTTACATGCAAATCTGAAAAAACAGGGGTTAAACATATTGAAAATACCCCTTGTTCTTCAGTATAATAAACGCGATCTTCAAAAAAAAGGTTTGCCGATCATGTCGGTTGACAGGATGAACAAAGAACTCAACCGTCAGTTAAAGGCCCCGTTTTTTTCTGCCAGTGCTTTAACAGGGGAAGGGGTCGGAGCGACATTGACACAGACAATGAAGCTGACATTACAACATCTTCATAAAGAATTTCAATGGTCGAAGAAGTAGGGTATGAATTCGGATAAACCACTTAAAGGGAATTTGAGTTTTCTCGGCTTAGGGGAGTTACTTCAACTTCTTGGCAGCGGCGGGAGTACCGGGATTATCAAGCTCACAAACATTTATACCGATAATCCGGGCATGATTTATCTGGTTGATGGCAATCCTGTAAATGCTGAATGCGGGGAGATGAAAGGGATTGAAGCATTAAATTCATTTTTTGGATGGATGGATGCTGAGTTTGAATTTCTTAATGAGGATGTATCAACTGAAAGACTGATTAAGAAAAACCGGATGGAGATTATCCTTGACGGGTTGCGAATGGTTGACGACGGCATTATTGAGAAAATCGGTAAGGCGTCACCACCTAAAAAATCGAATCTGGTGGCATCAGATTCATCAAAACTGCCTGTAATCAAGGGCCCGCTCATTGACTATGCTTATGTGCTGGATGAGGAGGAATTTCAGGACGGCAAAGAAATTGTTATCCAGGAAAAATATGGTAACTGGTTTTGGGTTATATTAAGCGGCACAGTGGAGGTCGTATTATTTACGCCGGCAGGAAATGCCAGTATTGTAAGGCTTACCGATGGTGCTTTTATTGGAAGTATCGGTTCATTAATTCAAAAAGGAAAAGTTCGCAGTGCGTCCATTGTCGCAGTCGGACGTGTTCAGCTCGGTATATTGGATCACGACAGGCTTTTTCGGGAGCTCGCGGGGCTGTCTGAAAAATTTCAGGGCATTCTTGTTTCTTTTGACAACAGATTACGGCAAATCACAAGCATTTGTACTGATGCAATATTTAACAAGGTTGAGCTTCAAACAGGTTTGGGCGAATTTAAACCTTTCGGCAATGATGATAAAGAAGATAATCGGGTTTATAAGATTATAAATGGCGAAGCATTGGTCGTTCGTAATTTAGATAAGAAATTTCTTCGTTTATGCGAATTGAAGAAAGATGATATCATCGGGTATATTCCATTTTTAAGCTCTCCCCATGAACCGCACTCGGCTTCAGTGTATGCTTCAGATGATTTTGAAACAGAAGAAATCGATCTAAGAGATATTAAAGAAGAATATGATCAGATGACCGATACGTTTAAAAATATGATACAACATACATCAACGTCCATATCTGTAACCACGGGAAGAGTTGTTGATCTTGTGAAAAAATCATCAACGCCACAATAGTGTTTGTCGTGCTTGCTGAAGACGTTTATTGCCTGTATTTTGTTTACAAAGTTAAAAATTACCATAAATTATAATTTCAGAGAAAAAAAACGATTTCAGATACAATGCAAAAGGAGATTTGAAAATGGGAAACAATAAGCGGAAACATGCAAGATACGATTCCTTAAACCTTTTATCTTATGTTTGTATTGATTCTGAAGGCAAGGAATGGAATCAGGGGATGGGGAGAACGTTGAATATCAGTGAAAGCGGTCTTCAGCTGGAAACACACGAACCCATTGATACACAATACACGTTGCTGATATCTGTCGGCATTGAAGATGACCTTGTTGATATTAAAGGGAATGTTGTATACACCAACCGGGGAGAAGAGGGGAAGTTTGAGGCGGGGATTGAGTTTTCCGAAGTCAAGCCGGAGGCCCTTGTTGTGTTGAGGCAATATATCAGTGAATTTCATGGTCAGTTCCCTGAATAATCTGAATTGTCCATTTTTTTTGTTCATTTATTTATAAATAATCAGAATTAGACAAGGAAATTTATTAATGACTCAAGCAGTGCTTGAAACGGATTTTCCCGAATTAAAATTGCTCAACAGGGGAAAAGTAAGGGATATATACGATCTTGGCGATAAACTTTTACTGGTGGCATCAGACCGGATATCCGCTTTTGATGTGATCATGCCGAATCCTGTCCCGGATAAAGGTAAGATATTGACCAGGATTTCTCTTTTCTGGTTTGATATTATGGAAACTATTATTGCCAATCATTTAATTTCAAGCAATGTTGATGAATATCCGGAGATATGCAGACAGTATGCGGATATTTTACGTGATAGAAGCATGCTGGTACACAAAGCAAAACCCCTGCCGGTAGAATGTGTTGTCAGGGGATATATTTCAGGCTCCGGCTGGAACGCCTATAAGGAGTCCGGGGAGATATGCGGGATCCAACTTCCCCAGGGCCTGGTAGAATCAGACAAGCTCTCTGAACCGATTTTTACACCTTCAACAAAGGAGGAAGTCGGCGCGCACGATATAAATATCGATTTTAATGAAGTCGTTAAGTTGCTTGGAGCTGACATGGCTGAAAAGATTAAAGAAATAAGTATCGCTATTTATAAACAAGGTGCTGAAATTGCCGATAAAAAAGGGATCATCATCGCAGATACTAAGTTTGAATTTGGTATTTTTAAAGATCAACTGATTCTTATTGATGAAGTATTAACTCCGGATTCATCCCGCTTCTGGCCCAAAAGCAGCTATCAACCGGGCGGCCCCCAGAAAAGCTATGACAAACAATATTTAAGAGATTTTTTAATTTCAATAAACTGGGACAAGACGCCGCCTGCCCCCAACCTTCCAGATGAAATTGTTGAAAATACATACCGGAAATATATGGAGGCATTGACCTCTCTCATCGAATAAAACAAAACATGTTATTTAGCCCCCAAACCATTGCCTTAAGCATTGTTGACGTTGCGGACACAACTTATAAAATTTCGACGTCAGAATCTATTGAAGAACTGTTGGCGTCAATTAATTGCATTGGTCTGCTTTCTCCCCCGATTTTAAAAAAAAATCCCAGGACATATACGATTATCAGCGGCTTTAAGCGGATAGCCGCATGTATAAATTTGGGCTGGACAACAATCGAAGCCAGGGTGGTTGATTACAAAGCAAGCGATTTGCAATGCGCCAGAATTGCCATTGCTGACAATTCAGCAAACCGCTCCCTTAACTTTATTGAGCAATCCATCTCTTTATCCATGCTGTTAAACTATTATGATGATAAAGAGGTGATCCGGGAAGCAAAGGGGTTAGGATTAAATATTAACGCTTCTTTGTTGGAAAAGCTTAAAAAAACAGCACAGCTGTCATCTGAGATCAAAAAAACAATTTTAAGAGGAACCATATCCCTGACCATCGCCCTTGAACTTGGAAAAATGGATAAACCGTCAGCCATGGCACTTTCACAATTGTTTGAATCGTTAAATCCAACCTTTAATATTCAAAAAGAAATGCTGACAATGGTTAAGGAGATTGCACGGATTAAAGATTTATCGATCAGTCAATTATTAAATGATAAATATTTTTTAAGCATCATGGAGAATGGGGAAATCAGCCGGAATCAGAAAGTTCAAAAAATCAGATATTATTTTAAAAAAATGAGAAATCCGGTGATTACCCAGTTCGAGGAAAACTTTGATTGTCTTATGCAACGCATTGATCTTCCTGATGAAATTAAATTAATCCCGCCGGATAATTTTGAAGGAACCAAGTATAGCATTGTTTTTAATTTCCAAAATCCCAAAGAATTTGAATTTAAAAAAGAAGCCTTAGATAAGCTGATGCTTCATCCTGAATTTATAAAAATTTTTGAAAAAGAAATTGCAGATTACAAATCTTTACATTGATCGGGATGTTTTAGATTATCCTGCTGTTGACGCGATCCGCACGCGTCTTAACATTCCCCATACGGTGATTGAAGGACCTGAAAAGGTTTATGAAATTATTTCTGCTTCCGCAGACCCGGTTGAAAGCGGAAAACACGCATTGTTGCTGACAAAAAACAAGGGCGCGTTTATTCGGAACTGTCCAGGAACGGTAAAGTATACGTGTTGCGATTATACGATTTTACATATCGGCACCTTTTGTACCATGGATTGTTCCTATTGCATATTGCAGTCCTACTTTCATCCTCCGGTACTTCAGTTGTTTGTCAATCATGATGACATGACGGCATCTCTTGATTCTGTTTTTTCACAAAACAAAAAAATGCGTATCGGAACCGGGGAGTTTACAGACAGCATGATTTGGGAAACAATTTATCCTTTTGCAGACAAATTGATTTTAAAATTTGCAAAGCAGACCCATGCGATTTTAGAATTAAAGACCAAAACCGTTAATATTTCAAATATACTGGAAGTAAGCCATAACCGGAAAACCATTTTATCGTGGTCGCTCAATACGGAAAGGATTATAAAGAGCGAAGAAAGAGGTACGTCAAGTTTAGATGCAAGATTGAATGCAGCAGCCAGGTGCCAGTCTAAGGGGTATCCCCTGGCCTTTCATTTTGATCCCATGATTATCTATCCGGGGTGCGAAAAAGAATATCAAGACGTGATTGAAAAGCTGTTTTCGCATGTTTCTTCTGAAAATATTGTGTGGATCAGCCTGGGAACTTTTCGGTTTATGCCTGCCTTAAAAGCGATTGTTGAAAAAAGATTTGAGCACTCAAAAATTGTTTATGGAGAATTTATCAAAGGCATGGACGCTAAGATGCGTTATTTCAAACCCCTTCGCATCAGCTTTTATCAAAAGATCATATCGTATATCCGTTTGCTGGCACCGGATGTATTGATTTATTTTTGCATGGAAGATACTGAGGTCTGGGAAAAAACCATTGGTTTTGATCCGTCTGATTACGGCGGGCTGCCCCGGATGCTCGATGACAGCGCTACCCGTCATTGCGGCCTGTCCGAAGATATAAATTGATTTGACTTTTTTTTTGAGACAAAATAAAATATAAACAATTTTGCTATGTTATCCTGCCTTCTATTTTTTTAAGGGAAGTTCCCTTAAATCACCAAAGGAGAATATAATGAAGAGAAAGCCGTTTTTTCGTATCCCCTGCATGATAATTATTGCCATATTTTTAATATGTTTTTCCGCCTATGCCGCAGAAAACATGAAAATACAGCCTGATATCATACTGAAAGTAAGCCGATTGCAGCAGCTTTTAACGATAATTGATAATATGGCGGTTTCAGATCAAAACGTGACGGGCCAATCGCCAACAATGTTTATAAAAGCCATGCTCCAGGGAACAGAATGGATAGATCCGGATCGGTCTATTATTGTGGGTATAAATTTTAATGAATTGGGTAGAGACGATAAACCGGCAATTGCCGCATTAATTCCATTCATAGAAGAAAATGAAAGCTTTAAGAACACGTATAATGCGGTTTCGGGAAATAATTATTATATTGTACCTCTTCCCCCCGGGCAGGGCGGGATTATTTCCGATCATATGAAAGTGGGGCTTGTCTCAACTTCCCTGGTTCCAGGGGATGGCTTTTTTTCATTGGAAATATCGGCTGCTAAACTGGTTCAAAAAGCAGATAAGCAGATTCAAAAATTTTTGATGGATCTGGAGAAAAAAAATCCCGGCAATAAAAAGGCCCCGGTCGAATTGACATCAGCGGATGTCAAAAAATTAATTCAAAACCTGCTTCATATTGCCCGGCAAATAGAAACAATTTCATTGGGAATGGATATTACGAAATCGGATCTGGTTATTTTCTCTGATTTAAATGCTATGGCTAAATCAGATCTTGCAAAACTCTTTGTTCGAAATCAGGACAGCCGGTTTTCTTTTATGAAAACCTATAAACCGGATTATCAGATAAATTTCAAGTCCAACAGCTATGATCTTGATGGTATGATAAAATTTTTTAACGCCAATTTTGGGGATATTTATAAAAAACTCGGACTTGATTTTTCAAGTATAGACAAAATAGCATCGTATTTTACCGGAGAAATGGCCGGGGGCATGTCTTTTCAAGATAATGGGCTGGATTATGAAATGATCGTTGTTTTAACCGATAGCGCAAAATCTGAACCAGCGTTTATTAAAACACAATATCTGCCCTGGGTCATGGACTATGGTCAAAAAATAACTCAATTGTATAACAGGCAGAATCCCGGGGGAGCGGTTAAAAATTTATTTTCAAAAACAGCAGAAAGCACAATTGCCGGTCACAATGTTTACGGTATTAAGGGAGAAATTCCCTTATATACTGCCACTGACATCGGTCTTGAAAAAATTGAATTTAATTTGAGAATGATGACGATTGATAATTTTATGCTGACAGCATCCACGGACAAACAGCTTGAGAATTTGATACAGATTGCACAAACCCTTCAACGGAAAGCGGATTCAGATCCGCTGATGAAAGCCGATATTGACATGGGGGAATATTTTGAATCTGTTAAAAAAATGTTGCCCCAAGCGGCATCGGGATCTGATCTGAATTTTCCCAAACTGGGACGCATCTCTTACACAATGGATATGACTGACGGGCAGCTTGTCGGTCAATATAAAATACAATTAGATGATATCAAGTCCATGATCTCTTTTTTCCAAAAAGCGAGTACAGCAGGATCGGGGCCGGGCCGGGGAAATATATATGAGCCGGAATCATCTTCGTCACGTTACCAGAAAGAATCGCACACTCAGTATAAGAAACCGCCCCTTGATGAGACCAGCGCGCAATATTGGATTAATAAAGGCATGCTTTATTCCACATATGGAAGTGATTCAGCAGCCATAAAATATTTTAATAAAGCCATAGCCATTGATCCGAATATCAGCAGCGCATACTTTAATCTGGGCCTGTCGTATGCCGGGCAGGGAGATTATAAAAAAGCGATTGATGCGTTAAATCAGGCAATCAATTTGAATCCGGACAATGGTGACTATCTCTATGGGCGGGGCTGGGTTTATCAACTTGACGGCGATCAGAGTTCTGCTCTGAAAGATTTCCAGAAAGCGGCTGAACTTGGCAGCAGTGATGCCCAGAGGTATATTCAAAGAACTTCCCGGTAGGAAATGTTCGTTTAAGCAATGCAGATAATTACGACACATCGAAATACTGATTTTGATGGTTTTGCTTCTGTTATCGCTGGTACGATTTTATATCCAGACGCAGTTCCTCTGCTTCCCAAAGCCTTAAATCCCAATGTAAAGGCCTTCCTGTCCATCCATAAAGACCTTTTTGAGACCAAATCCGTGGATGAAATTGATTTTGATGCAGTTTCAAAAATGATTGTCGTTGATACAAACAAGTGGTCGCGACTCGAACAAATGGGCGAATTGAAGAATAAAAAAGACCTTGAAATTATTTTATGGGACCATCATCAAAACAGGAGTGATTTAAACCCTGCGTGGAAGTGCCAGGAAAAAATCGGGGCGAATATTACGTTGATGATCCGTGAAATAAAAAAACGAAACTTTTTTTTAACTCCCATGCAGGCGACGCTTTTTTTAATAGGACTTTATGAAGATACCGGTAATCTGACATTTCCCGCTTCAACTGCTGAGGATGCATACGCTGCGGGTTATTTGCTGGAAAATAAAGCTGATTTAAATATCCTTGCAACGTTTTTGCAGCCGGCTTATGGGGAAAAACAGAAAAATATTTTATTCGAGATGTTACGCTCTGCAACCCGGACAAAAATTGATAATTATACCGTCAGTATCAATACAATAAACATCAATGGTCATGTAAACAACCTTTCCCTTGTTGTTCATATGTATAGAGATATTTTAAACGTGGATGCCGCTTTTGGTATATTTGTTCACAAGGAGCATGAAAGTTGTATTGTCATTGGTCGGAGTGGCATTGGTGCTATTAATATCGGTTTCATTATGCGAAGTATGGGCGGCGGCGGTCATCCGGGCGCGGGGTCCGCAATGATAAAATCTGTAAAAAGTCCTGAGGCTTTAAAAGAATGGCTGCTTGAATTGCTCAGGGGGAATCAGCAGGCTTCAGTTCAGGTGAGTGATTTGATGTCATATCCTGTTTTCAGCGTTACGCCTGATATGTCGATGAGCAGTGTCGCTGATTTTATAGAGGAAAAAGGTTGTACTGGTCTTCCGGTGGTAGAAGATGAAAGGTTGGTGGGGGTCATTTCAAGAAGGGACTTTAAAAAAATAAAAAAGTCATCACAGTTAAAATCACCAGTCAAAGCATTTATGAGCACAAAAAATATTACCATTGAGCCTGATAGAAGCCCCATGGAGGCTGCCCGTATAATGGTCAAGCACGATATCGGAAGGCTGCCGGTTGTAAAGGATGGAAGAATAATCGGAATTATGTCAAGGTCAGATGTGATGATTTACTTTTATGATTTGCTGCCTGATTAAAAAAGACGGGCTCGTAAAAAATCCGTCTGCTGCGTTGCGCTCTCCGTGAAAGCCCTCAACGTACAAAAAGTACGCCTCGGCCTTTCCCGGCTCGCGCGCCTTGCATACGGCATTTTTTACGAGCCCGTCTGAAGTGTTTTAAGCCGTGTAGTGAACTTGCCTTTATCTGAAAAAACGAAAAAAATTTCGATTTTTTTCGAAGTCACCAATTATGTGTTGCCGTAAAGCGGTTATGCAAGTTTTAGCAGTTCGTCAACAAGCTTTTCTATGCCCACCGCTACGTCTTTAATACCGGGGCCGAGCATATACGCCGGTGTTGTTATCAGTTTGTTTGTATGGTCGATATGAATATTGTCAACCGCGCAGGCGACATGGACGCCCCCCATACCTTCAATTGCCTCTGCTGTTCCGATATCATTTCCGATGGTCACTTCCGGGTTTTTATTTTCCAGAATTTTTGCCAGCACTGCCGGTGATATGCAAAGCGCACCGACCGGTTTTCCCGCATCTATCATTTCAGTGACAAGCCTTGCAACATCGGCATTCACATCAGCGCTTTTTCCCTTGATGGCGAAATTACTAAAATTTTTGGCGGCCCCAAATCCACCGGGCATGATTAACCCGTCAATATCCGTTGATTTGACGTGTTTCAGGTTTTCGATTTTTCCCCTGGCGATTCTGGCAGATTCAACAAGGACATTTCGTTTTTCGTCCGTTGCTTCACCGTTTAAGTGGTTTACAACATGATGCTGCTCGATATCCGGGGCCATGCAGACAATTTCAGCGCCCCTGCGATCCAGGGCAAGCATGGTGATAACCGCCTCATGAATTTCACTCCCGTCATAGACTCCACAGCCAGATAATAATACGCCAATTTTTTTCATCATAATCTCCTTAGAATTATAATTGATCGGGCACAATTTTATCAAGTATGTTCCCATCTCCATCAAGAATAAATATTAGAAATTTGTTCTGGGAAGCATCTTTGGCCAGGTCTTCATACATTACCGCCTGGACTTCATATTTTTTCCCTCTTTTTGTCGGCAGATGTATCAGGCAGGACTGGGCATCATCTTTATTTAAAAAAGCAGGAATATATGCCACATCCATCTGCTCATTATGAAGTCCAAAAAAATGCTCTTTTTCCCCGGGGTCTTGAATTGCGACAAAGAGCCACGTATCGGGTTTTAATTTTGTTTTCATTATTATTTTATCCCTTTGTTTATTTTTTTATTGTCAAATAGAATAACTTTTAAATTTTATACCTTTAAACATCAATTGGCAAGTTTCTCGTTAAAAAAACCTTATTGAAATATTGAACTAATTGAAATGATAAGGTGATTAACTTTTCTTTTTTACCAGGGCATGTTATGGTTTAAATATATTTTTTAACAAAATCAAACATATGACTATTTAACATATATAAGCGGGGTAAGGCATGAAAAAAGAACAACTCATGTTACATGCGATTCTCAATACCATTGAAGACGGTATTTATGTCATTGACCAGGATTATACGGTGGAATTTATGAACCAGAAAATGGTTGAGATGTTCGGCGGCGGGGTCGGTAAAAAATGCTATCAGGTGATTAACGACAGCAAAACGTTTTGTCCATGGTGCCGTTCCACGCAGACATTTAAAGACGACCGTCTTAACTGGGAATTGTATGTGCCGAAAGTCGATAAAACTTTTATGATAACGGAATTGCCGCTTAAAAATCCGGATGGCACCGTCTCTAAAATGAGTATTTACCGTGATATTACCTTGAGAAAACAGCGGGAAGCCAAATTAAAAGCCTCTGTGGAGGGATACCGGACGTTGTTCGAGCATGTGGCTGTGGGTGTTTATATCAGTACCAAGGAAGGCAAGTTTCTTGACGCAAATCAAGCTCTGTTAGATATGCTGGGGTATTCGAGCAAAGAGGAATTTTTAAATATTGATATCGTGAAAGACCTGTATCTTTTTCCCGAGGATCGGTTGAGGTTTCAGGAAATGATCGAACGGGACGGCAAGGTCATTGATTATGAAGTGCAATTTAAGCGCCGTGACGGCAGCCCGATTCCTGTTTTGCTCACCAGCCATGTCCGGTATGACCACCTGGGGAATGTTATCGGCTATGAAGGGATCAATGTTGATCAATCTCATCGGTACCAGATGGAAAGAAAGCTCCGGGAAGCACATGATTTTATGAATAAGATTATTCAAAATGCCCCCAATCCCATCATGGCGGCGGACTTAAAAGGTAATATCATTATCTGGAACCGTGCGGCGGAAGAAACAATGGGTTATCCGGCGGATGAAGTGATCGGTAAAATGAACATCACAAAAGTCTATCCGGATGATATGGCATATGAGATTATGAAAATGATCCGCAGTCCGGAGCATGGCGGTGTCGGTATTTATCGCTCCCAGCCGGCCCTCTATGTCCGCCAGGACGGCAAGAAGATCGACGGGAGTCTTTCTGCCACCATGATATATGATGATGACGGAAATGAGGTTGCAACGGTAGGTTCATTTGTGGACCTTACCGAACGGATTGAAATGGAACGAACTTTAAGAGATACTCAGGAACAGTTGCTGAATTCGGAAAAGCTGGCGGCCATGGGACGATTAACTTCACAGATTGCCCATGAATTAAACAATCCGCTCTATGGCATTATGAATACCCTTGAATTGTTAAAGTCGGAAGTCCCGCCTGAAAATAAAAGACGAAAATTACTGGATATGTCACTTTCCGAGATTGTCCGGCTGGCTGATATGCTGAAAAAAATGTTGTCGTTTTCCAAACCCGAACAAGAGGAAAAGAAACCGGTGAATGTCAACACGATCGTTGACGAGATCCTCATGCTCCATGAAAAGCAGCTTCAGGAGCACAGCATCAAAATCAAGATTGAACTGGATATGGATATGGGTGATGTGTTTGCGTCCACGAATCAACTGCGCCAGGTGTTTTTAAATATGGTGTCAAATGCCAGGGATGCAATGCCCGAAGGCGGGACCTTGACGGTCAGAACGTTTAAGAAAAACGGATTTGTCAATATACGATTTTTAGATACCGGTGTAGGAATCCGGCAGGAAAATATCGCTAAAATTTTTGACAGTTTTTTTACCACCAAAGCCAGCGTCAAAGGGGTGGGCCTGGGTCTTTCCGTCTGCTACGGGTTTATCAAGGATCACGGCGGTGATATTAAAGTGGACAGTGAACTTGGCGTTGGAACAACATTTACCATTTCTCTGCCTGAACATAATGCTTCTTCGGCGCAGTGATATTTAACTGGAGTTGCTATCACTTATTTGCTTAAGCGATTTTTTCAAAATGAACCGCAGAATGTCGAACAGGGAATATCGAATTTCGATGTATTTTATTTTATTTCTGCGGTTCGATATTCGACATTCTCCATCAAAATAACCAATGCCCTCAAGCTAATGGCATTGGCTTCATGTCTGTTGATGGTTCTATTTAATCTTTAGGGCAGTGCCTATATATTGTGGT
>JAOZOL010000018.1:0-11992 GCA_029933295.1 Desulfobacterales bacterium
AATGACATCCTTCGCAGTCTATTGTTTCGGCAAAAACACCATGGCCGCATACAAAAACAGAAGTTATTATGAAAATTACCAATACTGCTATTCTTGTGAACTTCATTTAACACCTCCCCGCAGGAACTCATAAGGCATGAGGAAGGCCTTGTCTCCCGCATTAAAAGTTAGATGCCCTTAATCTGTTTAAGCGCATATGTATTAACCCGGTAATTTATAGTCCTGATAGCATACTCCCACATTTGAATCAATATAAAAGTTGGTTCCATGGCGTGCGGTGATGCGATTGAATTGTGATTTAAACTGGATGAAAACAAAAGAGTCAAAGAAGTCAAATTATAGACATCCGGGTGCGCCATCCAAAAGCTTCCAAATAACTCATTTATAATCGTTTGAAATAATTGATAAGTTATTTTTATCATATAGTGGTGATTCGGCACCATGAAAAGCTTCCAAATAACTCATTTGTAATCGTTTGAAATGATTGATAAGTTATTTTTCTCATACAGTGGTAATTCATTACCATGAAAAGTTTTTTACGACGCCATCAATTTTAGCTGGCTAACCCTAAATAATCAATCGGACACCACCCAGTTCGGAAATTCCATACATGAAATGATTGCCGGGAGAACCAATGAACATGAAGTTGACGGGAATATGCCATTTAAGCGACAGCTCCTGAATCAGCTTCGGACCAAAGCTTCCTTCAATGACAACAAATTCAATTGTAATGTCAGGGTAAACCTTGTCGAGAAATTCCAGATCCTCTTTCAAGTGTGTGGGGATTTCATCGGAGTTGTTCACAACAATAACAACTTTAATTCGGTTTGCATCTTCATTGTTTTGAACATAAAGCATCGCCTGGTTGAGATTGCTTGTATTGTCGCCACGGGTAAAGAAAACAATTTGCTGGGCGTTTATGTCATCGATTTTAGCCCGAATAAATTGCGTAATTTTTAATAATCGTCTGGTCAGGACAGAAATAGTGGACCGGACCATGAAAAGGCACAGTTTGAGCAGGGCTATCCGCTTGAGCATGATCACTACGATCAGGAGCGATGGAATGAAATATTCCAAAAAAACCACCAGATAACGAGGATTCATAATAGCATTTCCGGCAAGACCGGTTAATACGGCAACAATAGCTGCTAAAACGGAAATCCAGGGCGTGGTCGTCGGCCGCGGCAGGCCGGCACGTTTCACTTTAAGCAGGATATTACCGATGCCGAACAATGCCATGACGGCAAGAAAAGAGATGGTGTAAACCCCGGCAAGTGCCTTTAGTCTCCCTTCAGTAATCAACAGAATTGAAACACACAGGACAAAAAAAGCGATAATAATGCGATGGGTTGTGCCGTGGCGGTTTATTTTTAAAAGAAATTGTGGCAAGCACCGGTCAAGGGCCATCCGTCGAACAAGACCATTGATGCCGACAAAACTGGTTAATACCGCGCCGCTTAGGACCAGTGCCGCATCGATTGCAATCAAGATTGCCAGCCAGTTTCCACCCGCTAAATGTCCCATGTGTGCCAGTAATGCTTCCTGATGATGATGTACGGAAGCGATGGGAACCAGTGCCAGCGCCAGTATGGCCATGCCCGGGTTAAAAACACTCACCGCGACCCACATGTTGCGCAGGGTCTTGGGGAAAACATTTTCGGCCTGCTCTTCGACGAAGTTGGCGGAACTTTCGAAACCCGATATGCCGAGCAGTGAAGCAGCAAACCCGAAAAACAGCGCATTTTGAAGTCCGCCGGGTGCAGGTGTTGCCATGTTGGCAGCAAATACCCCGACGCCTTCACTTGCCAGGTAAATTATTCCCAAGATCAGCAGGATACTTAATGTGACCATGTGTGTGATGAAAATAACAATTGCCACACGTGCCGACTCGGTAATCCCGAGGATCGAAAGGCACATAAACAAGCCCAGCAGGATTATTGTTGCAACAATGATCGAAAAATAAGGACATAAAGCATGAATGTAGTGCATGGCTTCGCTGGCGGAAATGACGGCTGTGGCCATGTAGGAAAGGATTGTCAGGCAGGCGGCAACAGATGCACGAAATTTGCTCGTAGTGTTCAACAATGCGTTATAGGCACCGCCATTCAGCGGCAGAGCCCCGACCACTTCAGCATAAATGGAACGATAGAGGTATAGAACGCCTGCAACGATTAAAAGCGCAACCGGTGCCCATTTGCCGGAATAGATTATCGCAAGGGCCGAAACATAGAGACACGAAGAGGTAATATCATTCCCGCAGATTGCTGTGGCCGGCAATTGTTTCAGGCCGCCATGCTTATGCTCGGTTATTTTTTGTTGAGCCATATTCGTACCTATTTTTTAGACATCATTTCCGAAGGTGATTCTATGGCAGGAAGCGATACCATAAAGATGGTTCCGGATTCGGAACTGCGTTTTAAATGCATATAACCGCCAAGTTTTCGGATAATCCCCTTGGAAACAGACAGACCGAGCCCAGTCCCTTTACTCTGTCCTTTAGTTGTAAAAAACGGTTCAAATATGCGGGATTGAATATGCTCCGGAATTCCGGGGCCATTATCTTCCACTTCCACCACCACGAAATCGGAATTTTTGTTTTTGTGAATGTCGACGCAGACTTCACCCCCCGGCGGGAGGACATCTAATGCATTGATAATAAGGTTTACAAACACCTGCTTCAGCAATTGTTCATCTCCGTAAATGCCCGGTAAATTATCTTCAAAATTAGTTTTCAGCTTTACCATGGCCATTTTAACCTGATTGGCCACAAGCCGTATGGCTTCTGACACGATTTTTTCTATTTTTAAAGGCTTGATGGTGGTTTCACTTTCCCTGGCAAAATCGAGCAGACCTTTCACAATTACTTGGGATCTTACGGTTTCGTTGATCATGTCATCGATCATTTCTATTTTTTCAGTATCAGACAGGACCGTAAGATCTTCTTTTAGCATTTCAGCGGTCAGGAGTGTATTGTTTAAAGGATTGTTGAGCTCATGGGCCACACCCGCGACCAGTGTCCCGATGGCCCTTAATTTATGGGATTCCAGAAGAATGCTGTGTTTATGGTTAAGCTCCCGGATCATGGTGTTAAAGGCCTCGGCCAGTTTGGTAAATTCATCCTTGAATTTTTTTGCCGGCACGATGGGTGAAAAGTCGCCTTCACCGATCCGTTTCGTGTAATCCATGAATCGTTTAAGGGTCACCATTAAATTTTGTGTTAAATAAATGACAAATATCATGATTAATACGAGAAGACCTGAGATAAAATAAAAAGGGACCCGTTTGGCCATCATCAGCATGCGGGCTACGGAACCGCGTTCCTTTTTTACAAACTCTTCCGCAGAGGAGACCATTTCTCCGCCATACTGTCGAAGCAAGGGTACGATATCATCAATCTTGCCTGTCTTTTTCTCCCCCCCGAGCTTGAGCAGTTGATCATGATATTTCTGCATGTAATCGGAATTGGATTGAAAAATTTTTTCCCCCATGATTTTTTTGATGGTTTTGCTGTTGGCGGACAAGATTTTTTTTGCATTGGTCAGATGTTCCAGGGCATCATCAAGATTCGTTCCGTAAAGGAGATAGTTTTTTTCAAACCGCCGGGCCTGCTGGATTTCAACCAGATAATTATCTGTGATTTCAAGAAATTTTATTTTATCCTCCAAAATTGAAATGGTCCAGAAGGATGATATTGTGATGGCAACACACAAAAGGAAAAAAAGGGCATAGGAAATGGCGATGGTCATACGGATGCTTATGGAAGGCCGTTCTTTTAATTTAAGATTCTCATCGTCTTCACTGTCATCCGTCAGTGTGGGCAATTCGGGGGGGGGAGTCATTTCCGGCCTCTTTGAATTTTTTAATGTTTATGCGTTTATGAAAAAATGTCATACTCGCCTTTGAGAAAATAATCCGCATAGCGCTTTACGTCCATGTCGTTTTTGAGCACCGCATCAAGCTCCCGGGCGCATACCATCAGCTTGCCGAGAATTTCCAGAGAATTTTCAGAATCATTTTGGGGATAGCGCCTTCGCCATGCGGTAACCAGATCACCCCGGCGGTCAACCCCGAATCCTGATTGGCGAAGTACGGATTCCAGAAAGCGGGCGCGTCTGTCCCTGTTTTCATCACTGGCCCCGCCGCCCCGAAATCGGAAGTGTACATAATTGTTTTCAGTGCCAGGGCCGACCATGGCGTCAACCATTGTATAGTGATATGCAAGCCTTGCATTCAGATTCAGGTAGTCTGCCGCGACAATTGCGTAGTTTGTATCTGATGCGCGTCGTGGGCCCCTTTTTCCTCCCAGAATGGTTTCTCTGAAATCAGCGGGCATTCCCGCCATTTGTCTCGCCCAGCGATCCGGCCAGGGCATGCTTTTATCTGAAATGCCTCGCCACAGGGCTTTAAACGGCAGACTTGCCACATCATCAGGTTTAACCGCGTGAGCTCCTGGCATTGCTGACTTGTCAAGGTCGATTAATTGAAATTTTATCGGCAGTCCTGTTTTAAGTGTTTTGCTTTTTTTCTTCCATCCCCGTTTCTGAGCATCCCCGAATCCGAACATGGACCGAACGGACATTTCATGCATAAATCGAAGAACATCGTGGGCAGACTTGCAGGATTTTGCCTTGAATGATGGTGCATCAGGGTCTGTGAGGTTGAGTTTTAAGATAAGGTCATAAAGGGGACCGGTTTTTTCATGACGATTCTTTGATGCGATTCTGGCAAGAACGCTTTCTCTTATCCCTGGCCAGCGTATTCCGGTGTACACGGCTCTTTTAGTGGCATTGACACTGATGATATTTTTCCCTGCCAGTATTTTTAAGTTTTTTCCAAGCCCGAAAATACAGGGGACTGCAAATTCCCTGACCAGGGTTGCCAGATGCCCCACCGGGTTTCCTTCCATTACAAGAAAGGCCGCTATTTTCGGTAATATGGGCGCATATTCCGTTTTCGGCTGTTGAGCCACGACCACCGCACCGTCGGGCACTTCGGACAAATCCGTTTCAGGGGTAAGGAAAATAACAGGCCCTTCGGCCCGGCCCGGAAATATGGTGGTCCCGCCTTCCAGTGTCGGCAGCGTATCTTTTCCCCTTTTAAACAAGCCCTCGGTTTCGTTTTCGGAAGGGGTTATATTCAGTCTTCGCGCCTGAAGAAGATGTACTTTTTCATTTTTGTCCACAGCCCATTCAATATCCATGCTAAACCCGAATTTTTTTTCCGCGTCAATCGCCAGTTCTGCTATTTCCAGCAGCTTTTCAGGTTTGATATAGTCTGCTTTCGTGGTGCTTGAATCATCGCGGGAGGCTGGTATGGTTTTTATCAGTTTCGGTAAAGTTTTTTTTGAAACAAGAAACGTATCTCCGGGCTCTTCTCCTTTTACCATACGGTTTGCAAGGCCCGGAACGGAATTGATTGCCATGGTGTCTGATTCCGTAGCGTTTAACTCGGATGTATATATAACTCCTGCTGCCACAGGGTCAATCATGGGCATAAAAAGAACAGCCATTGGCGTATCGATTTCCCGGATGTTTTTGTGTATTTTATAACTGACCGCCCGGTCGTTAAATTTTCCGGCAAGAACTTGTTTGTATGCACTTACAAGATTTTCCGAATGAATTTGAAGTTCCGTGTCAAATTGCCCGGCAAATGAATGAGCGCCGTCTTCCAAAACAGCAGAGGACCGAAGGGCCCACAGGGTGTCGGGGAATGTTTTTGAAATTTTTTCGGCATATTCCCGGATGGCTTTTTCTATTTCTTCGGGCACGATCGCCTCTCTTATCCATCGGCGAATGGTTTGGGTCCTGGATTTAAACTGGTCCCTGTCGGTTGTTACATCAAGATTGGTCAGGAGAATACGAATCCGGTCGCTAAGATTGTTTTTTTCAAGCAGCAGATTATACGCGGCTGTTGTCATGACAAACCCCGGGGGGACCAGATCGCTGAAGAATTTGCTGAGCGTATACAATCCAAAGGCTTTTCCGCCGATCAGCGCCGGGTCTGGTTTTTTTTCTATGCCGCTTATCATCAGTGCCATCGGCTGATCAGCGGCAGACAAACCTTCTTTAAATATCATGTCCGTCCGGTCTCGCAGGGCAAAGATGGTTTCATAAAGATCTGTATGCCTGTTTTTTGTCAGCAGATTAAGTTCCTGTGCCATCAGGAGAATTTCTGTAATCAGCCGCCGTATGGATCTTTTGATTCTTTCATCATAGTAGTGGATATGATTCAAATCAGCTTCAAGGTCACTCAGGATCTGGAGGGCGCCGCCGTTTTTATTTAATAGCGAACGAAGGGTTTCATAACGGAACCTGAAATGATAATCCATTTCACGCATTGCAGTATTTTCAGAGGCAAAGGGCATTATTTATCCTCCATAATCAAAAATGCCATGGGATTATGATTTCAGTTCTTTTGACGCACGCGCTATGATAGCCCGCAAATCATCGGGCTTGAAAGGTTTTGCGATAAAATCAAAAGCGCCTTTGGAAAGTGCTTCGCGGGCCACCTCGACCGTTGCATAACCAGTGATAATGATGACCTTGGTGCGGCTTGATTTGGCAAGAATACGTTCAAGTATTTCGATCCCATTGATTTTTTCCATTCGGATGTCGGTGACCACAATGTCAAAGGGTTCTTTATCAAAACGGGCAAGGGCTTTTTCTCCTTCTTCAAATGTCTCAACAATATCTCCTGTTTTTTCCAGGGCGGGCTTGAGCCGTTTGCCCACGATATTTTCATCGTCAATGACCATAATTTTCAGTTTTTGTTCTTCCATTGATACGGTTCTCCCATTTTGAAGGAAGGTTAATTTAATTCTCTTCAGACAGTTTTTGGGGAAAGATTACGGCCGATTGAAATAAGGCTGTCTTCAATGTCCTTTGACGCTGTATCAAGCTTCCATGCAAGTTGACCGTAATTCGTTATTTCCGTATGAAATCCCTGGGGCAATATATTTTCCGTATTGATAGTTGTGTCTGCAAAAATAAAAATAAAATCAGATGGTTCATGCCTGCTGACGGTTGCTTCCAGATGAAAGCTGCAATCCGGTTCAAGTATTTTCAGACTGAGCTGATATTCACTTGCAGTGGCAACCCAGGTTGCGGTTTTGTTTTTATCATCCAGCAGGGGAGACAAGTTGTCACCGTCCGCATCCATCAGAAGAAGTTTTAAAGGAATGCAGTTGATAGCATAAGGTGAATGGGGTTTTACCGACGGGACAACCGCATCTTCCCACAAATCAAGAAGAAACATATTGCTGCCCGGTGCTTTGGATACATTATTTGAAAGCAGAAGTTCGATTGTAGAATTATTACCGGTATCTATATGTTTAAGAACACGAACAAACGTCTGTTTCATAAAATCAATGACTGTTGATCCCGGATCAGATGGTTCTCCGTTCAGCCACGTCAGGACATCCGAAAGCAATCTATATTCCGGATCTGATGATATATTTGTGTTGGCCTCCATATCCTTTGTAGCGGAAGGGCTATTTTGGGAAATCAGTTCACCTGCCCTGCGCTTGTGCCTGTCATATTGCGTGTAAAGGGTTTCTCCGAATTCAGGGACAAGCACACAGGCATCATAGATCATCATCCCGAGTCTCTCCACGCTGCTGTCAATAAGGGACGTAACATAGTGCCGATCAAGAATATATTCGCCAAGGACTTTTTCATTTCCGTCTGCCAGAAGTGCCAGTAACCCGCGCGCATTTTCGAGAAGTTTTCTAAAACGGATCGTTTGAATGCAAAAATCCCTTATTCCCGGTTCTTTATGAGTGATTTTTTTAAATTTTTCCAAGATACGCATAATCATTTCTCCATAGACGGCCCGGCAATGCATAGAATAATCCATGCTTTCGATCAATCTTTTATTAAAGTCAAATCAATCGGAGTGCCCAGAGCCTGGGCTGCTCTGGCGATAATCTGCCGAAGATCATCCGGCCGAAAGGGCTTTGCGATAAAATCAAAAATCCCCTTTTCCATGGCTTCACGGGCCAGTTCCATCTTTGCATAACCGGTGATTATGATGACTTTGGTCCTGGGCCACTTTTTTTTCACATGCTCGAATACCTGCATACCGTTCATTTTCTCCATGCGGATATCTGTCACCACAATATCAAATTCCTTCTCGTCAATACGCGCCACCGCTTCAATGGGGTTTTCAAAAATTTCCACATGGCACCCGATTTTGTCCAGGGCCGGCTTAAGGCGCCTTCCGACAATGGGCTCATCATCCAGCAACAGGACTTCCAATGATTTTGACATAAGCTTTTTCCTTTATCGATCGTCCGGGATCATTTTCCGCATCTGTCATAGCTCTGGCACAGCATGCGTGAAGTTTTCGAGTACTATACGGATATTAAAACCTGAATTTTGCATGAAAATTAATATGGATTTTCTGCCGCATCCTCCAAGATATTTTTTTTTACATGGACCTCCACATAACTGACCCCTTCAATATCGCCTGCCAGTTCCTTGATGGCTGCTATTTTTTTTCTTTTTTGCCGATTTGATGCCTTTGTAACTACCACCACAGAGTTGTCCCGTGCCTGGACTTTGATATTGACCATTGATTCCAAAAGCCTTGCATTGACCCTGGCGGCAAGTGCCAGATTGGACAAACATTTTATGGAATAGGTCATGGGCTGGAATTTACGGTATTCAATAGCATTAGTGATAGTAATGGCCGCTTCAGTCGGATCGATCTGATCCAGGTTTATGACCAGATCGTATTGGGAAGGGTCTGTTTCATCAAGATTGTAGGCAGCCAGTGACCATTTTTTGCGCTGTCGCAACTCATCCGCTATTAATTTCTCGGCTCGGTCGACGGTAATCCCCTTTTGTTCGGCAATTTTACCGATACGTTGGCCGCTGGCCAAGAGTCTGACTTTCATTACGTGGGAAATGCCGGTGACAAAAAGATGCGCCGGCAGTCCCCAGCACACGATATTATCCTTAAGGAGGCGATCAAAGACTTCCGCCTCAATGCAGGACAGGTAATGGCGCCAGTTTTTGGACGGCATATTTTTAAAAACAGATGGTGTGGTTTCCAATGCTTCACGTAATTTCACCGGATCAATCTGATAGTTTGCAGCAACATCGGTCAGAAGCTTAGGGCCCAGTCGATTATAATCCATCACGGCAGCTACTTTCTCAGCGATGTCTTCTTCTATTTTCTTGGAATCAGAAGAAATAATAATGATTGACATAAGAGTCTCCTTTGTTGTCCAGAACGGTATCAAATGCCCCCTTGAACAGGTGCCTAAACAGCTTCCGGCGGTGGCTCTATGCCCGCGTGGGTCTCAAGGTGATATATATCACTTATGTTTTCCCGGACAAGGTCAAGTTTTTTGGTCAGCTTCTTGCTCATCTGGTCCCTGCCTTTCATATAAATCAAAACATTGCCGTATTCGCACGTCACACTGATATTTGGAAATTCTTCAACCAGGTCGGCCTTGACCCGGCAGGCCACGGACATATCCTTTGCCTTCTGAATATTTTTTTCCGAGGTTTTAAAGCCTTCCGTACCGGCTGCCAGGCAAATATAATCCACGGCATTTTCCATAGAAAGCTTATCAATACAAATTGTTAAATCATAAAGAGATGTGTCCCATGGGTCCTGGTTATATAGGGAGTGGGTCCATTTGCGCCGCTGTTTGTCATCTTCCAGAATAAGCGCGCGGGCTTCCTGGGCTGAAATTTTGTCCCTCTCCATCACAATGGCGATGCGTCTTTCAAGATTACTGTTCACTCTTACTTTAAGGACATTCGGAAGCCCTTTGATCAGCAGGTGTCCTGCCAGGCCGTGATAAACAACATTGTTGTCAACAACCCGCTCAACCAGTGCGGATCGGATATACGCGATATAAGACTGTTTGCTGTGTCGATAGCGTTCCAGGATACCCGGTGCATCGTGAATGGCTTTTATAAGTTTAATTTCAGGAATATGAAAATGGCTGCTGGCATCCAGAAGCACTTCCCGGCTGATCAAACGATAGTTTAGGCGATGGGCCACTCGCTCTGCCACGGCTTTCCCCATTGAATAAGACCCGCGCGAAATTGTAATAATACACATATGCTTGATTCCTTTTAGATTTTAAATGCCATAGATCAGACTGATCATGGTAATCATAACAACTAGAAAAACAATGCTGACCAGTGCCCCGGCCTTGATAAAATCAACCGTTCGATAATGGCCCGGTCCCATATAAAGCGCATTGACCTGATGCGTTGGAAGCATGAACGAATTGCTTGTGGCCAGTCCGACCACCAGGGCCGCCATACGCGGATCAGTGTGGGCCGCGATGGCCATGTTGACGACAAGGGGCACCAACAGGACAGTTGCCCCGACATTGGAAATCACAAGTGTAAACATGGTTGATAATATACCTATGACGGTCAGCAGGATAATCGGCGAAACATCCCCGATAACACTAAGTATTGAATGGGCAATCCAGGCGGCAGCCCCGGTTTTTTCCGTGGCAATTCCCAGCGGTATCAGGCCGGCCAAAAGAAAAATAGTCCGCCAGTCCACCGCCTGATAGGCCTCATCTATGGACAATACCCGGGTCAGGATCATCCCTAAGGCGCCGGTCATTAACGCCACTGAAAGTTGAATTTTAAACCCCATGATCATCACCAATGCAGTGATCAGCCATAGCCCGGCCCACAAGGCCTTTTCCGGCCGCATCTCTTCCATGTCCAACGGGACACTGAAAAGCAGGCCACCTTCTTTCTGCAATACCGCAAGACGCTTCCATGTCCCATAAAGCGTCACAACGTCACCCACCTGAACCACAATATCATCAATTTTTGCACGATAGGTCTCTTCATGCCGATAAACATTCAACGGCGTGACGTGAAACCGATCCTGAAAGTTGATCTGTCTTAATGATTTTCCGGCAAATTGTGACCGGGGTGCGATAACCACTTCCACTGCTCCGGCTTTCTGATCACTCAGACTGTCTTTAAAGGTTTCCAGCCTGTCTTTAAGGTGCATTCCTTCGGCTGAAGCCATTCGGAGAACGTCTTTTTTTTTGCCACATACCGCCAGATCAATGCCGGACCGTATTTCCACATTCAGCATTGGAGAAATTACTTTAAAATTGGGCGGTTCGATCATCATAACCACATTCAGCAGGTACCGTCGTCTCAGGTCTTTCACAAACACCGGGTCCCGGTAATCAGTAAAATCATCAGGTGTTCTTAATTCATAAAACTCGGTTTGATCCGTATTTGTTTTCGGTTTTTCCGGAGATGTGGACGGGGATTCTGAAAAGTCTCCTTCCCGGATGTCCTTACTCTCGCCCTGGGGCAGGATGAAACGGCCCAGGAGGACAAAACACAAGATACCGCTGGCGACCAGGGTAAGCCCGATGGGCGTAACATCAAAAAGGCCAAACGGCTCTAAATTAAAAGGAGCCAGAAGATCATTTAATAAAATCAGCGGACTGCATCCCACCAGGGTGATGGTCCCGCCCAGAATGGCGGAAAAACCGATCGGCATCAGCAGGCGACTGAGAGGGATTTTTCGCATCTTGCTGATTCTTTGAATTGCAGGTAAAAAAAGTGCGGCCGCCCCGATATTTTGCATAAAACTGGAAATAATCGCCACAGTAACGGAAATGGCGATGATGATCCTGGATGAACTTTCACCGGCAATGCGCAGTACCGGCGCTACCAGCTTATTGATCATGCCGGTCCGGTCAAGGCCCGCGCCGATAATTATTACCGCTATGATGGAAACCACGGCATTACTGCTCAGACCGACAAATGCTTCTTTCGGTGTCACCAGATGAAGCAGCGGCAGAGAGACCATCATCAAGATGGCGACCACATCCACCCGAACCCACTCAACAATAAACAAAAAGATGGCTAACCCGATCATGGACATTACCAGGATCATATCAAGCGTCAAAGATTCCATATCTACTCCGCTTTTTTATATTTTGTATTCAGGCTTCCACTCTTATTATTATTATTATTATTAT
>JAOZOL010000018.1:12092-19513 GCA_029933295.1 Desulfobacterales bacterium
GCTTTTTTATATTTTGTATTCAGGCTTCCACTCTTATTATTATTATTATTATTATCGCTTTTCATGCAAAATTCAGGTTATACATAATATTCATGTTATACAAAAAAATAACTGCTAACATAAGATTTTGTTAATCGCAAAACAATTTTTAATTTATGACCTGAATTTTGCACGAGTCGCCCTTCGGGTGAAAATTGATAAGAAAAATATTATAATTCTTCACAACGTTTTTATTTTCAATTGATAAAAAAGTTTTTATCAATTTTCATGCAAAATTCAGGATCATTTTAAAAGAAGGTAAAAAACGGCCGATTCGCCGTATGCTGGAAAGGGTCGGCAATCAGGTGGTAAATCTTCACCGAATCCGGATGGCAAATCTTCTTTTGGGAAATTTGAAAATGGGGCATTGGCGATATGTGACCGAAAAGGAAATAAAGGCACTGCTGAAATCCTGCAATATCGTTTCGTTGAAACTGCAAAAACATATTCCGTGATTATGTTTTTTTATTCATCCCAAGCCGTCCGAAGTGCGACAGCGGCGTAACAAAATATATGCCCTGATGGGGCTTATCAGTTTTGCGGCAGAGATCTTCCATAAACGCGACGGCCAGATTAAGGGTTTTTTCATTGTTAATGGCGGTAAAAATGGTTTTGTTGTGGCGTCCGCCGCCGCTGGTAAGGCTTCGTAAACCGGCAAAAATAGGAACATGCTGGGTGATCAACTGGAGCGCTCCGGTGGTTTCAATAACCGTGGCGCCGCTGATCCCCAGATCCATCCAGCCTGTGATCAGTTCGTCCAAAAGATCTTCGTTTTCGATGACGGCAAAGAGAAGGTACACGTGTATAGGTCTTTTTTAATAAAAGGTTGTATTTTCTTCAAGCAGTTTAATTTGTTCAAGGAGGCGCTCGGAACCGTCTGCCTGTCTGATGGCGGCTAAAAATTCGTGCTGCTGACATAACCGGGACACTCTGGCCAGGAGGCGGACATGGATGGCAGGGTTGGATTCGGGAATAATAAGTGCCAGGATAATGTCAACCGGCAGATGATCAAGCGATTCAAAATCAATGGGTTTTGCCAGACGGATCAGAATAACCGCCGCATCTTCGGCTTCCGGGCTGGTCGTGTGCGGGAACCCGATACCGCTGCCGACACCGGTACTCATTGTCTTTTCCCGCTGGATCAGCCCCTCATACAATGTGGAAAATTTTTCGACAATGCCGTTTTGAACACAGACATCTGCGATGTATTTCAACACGTCTGTTTTACTTTCAAGCAGCACGCTCAGATAGATATTGTTGGTTTTAAGATAATCTATAATTTTCAATATAACCCCCTACAGTTATTATGGATCAAAATAGACCAGTATAACGGGAAAGTCAAGATGAACCATATTATTTTTCAAATGCGATTACACTGGGGGAGGGCCTTTTAAGCGGAGTGGTTTCAGCTTGACAGTTTGTACCGGTCATAGTAGTTTTATATTCATTGTTAATATAACTTTCTGAAACAATAGAATTTTTTATACAAGCGCATTTAAATGAATCAAAGATTACATATCCGGGGCAGCTCTTTGACCTTCCCTGGTCTGTTTGTGATTGTTTTTGCAGTTATTTTTTTATCTGTCACATCCGGTTTATCTGAATCGAAACAGACAGTATATGTTATCTCTATTTCCGGCGAAGTGGACCCCGGCATGGCGGCGTTTGTGGGACGGGCATATGAGGAGACATTGGAAAATCCGGACGGGCTTGTTGTAGTAGAGATTAATACATTTGGCGGCCGCGTGGACTCGGCCCTGGAAATCGTGGATACCCTCTTGAAGTTTCCCAAACAACGGTCCATCGCGTTTGTGGAGAAAAAAGCGATCTCAGCCGGATCATTAATAGCGTTGGCATGCGGCAAGCTGGTCATGAAACCCGCCACAACCATTGGTGATTGTGCTCCGATTTCCATTACCCAGAAAGGCCCGCAGATGATGGGGGAGAAGTTCCAGTCACCGCTGCGTGCCAAATTCAGGGCTTTGGCCAAGCGAAACGGTTATCCTGTGAAACTGGCCGAAGCCATGGTCTCGGCGGACAAGGAAATTTTCGAGGTAGTGATCAACGGTAAAAAGATTTTGATGGATGCCAGTGATTATAAAGACTTAACGGATGAAGAAAAAAAGAAGGTTGTTTCGAAAAAAACCATTGTTGAAGAAGGGGAATTGCTGACCATGCATGCCGAAGAAGCCGTGGAACTCGGATTTTCGGAAATGACGGCAACAAGCATTGACGATATGCTGGGACAAATGGGGGTAAAAAATTATGAGCAGGTACTGATTGAGCAAACCTGGTCCGAAGCCATGGTCCGGTTTATCGGGAGTATTTCGCCGATTCTGATGATGATCGGTCTGGCCGCTTTGTATATGGAAATGAAGGCGCCGGGGTTTGGTCTGCCCGGGTTAATCGGGATTTTCTGTCTGGCGGTTGTTTTCTTAAATCAGTATCTGGTGGGCTTAGCGGATTATGCGGAGCTGTTGATCATTTTATTCGGGTTGGTACTCATGGGGATCGAGGTGTTTGTGCTGCCCGGTTTTGGCATTGCCGGGTTTGCCGGTATTGTTTGTATTGCCGTGGGGATGATTTTATCGCTCCAGGGTTTTGTATTACCTGATCCCTCAATCCCATGGGAGATGGATCTGCTGATGCATAATATCGCCGTTGTACTTGGTGCGTATATCGTGGCGTTTTTTATCGCCCTGCTTTTTTTACGCTATGTGCTTCCCCGGTTTTCAACAAAACAAAAAGGACCTTATTTAAAGACAACTTTGAAAGGGGCTCATGCGGATTCCACTGAAACGGCCAAAATCCGGGTCGGTGACAAGGGCATTGCGATATCATATCTCCGCCCGGCCGGAAAAGCGGATTTCAATGACGATCTGTTTGATGTGGTTACGGAAGGTGAATTCATGGAAAAAGGGACAGATATCAAAGTTTCAGCCATTAAGGGAAACCGAATTGTTGTGTCAAGGATTGAGGGAAAATAATGGGCGCACTGGTCATTCCGATTATATTACAGCTGGTGGGCGTGGTCGTATTGATCGCGGAAATTATAATTCCGTCCGGCGGCCTGTTGGGCATGGTAACCATGGGTCTGCTTGGGTATTCTTTGTATCTTGTGTTTACCGGGATATCAGTTTTTGCGGGCATGATATTTGTTGTGGCTGATATTATTATGCTTCCGGTCGTATTGTTTGCAGGCATTAAACTGCTTGCCAAATCTCCGGCAACATTGAAAACATCTTTGTCAAAGGCTGACGGGTATTCCTCACAGCCCGAAGAACTTAAAGATTTTATGGGGCTAACGGGAACAGCCATAACAGACCTTCGGCCGGCCGGTGTGGGACGCATTAACAACATGCGCGTCGATGTGGTCAGCCGTGGGGAATATGTCGATAAAGGGTCTGAAATTCTTGTGACAGCGGTTGAAGGAAACCGCGTGGTTGTCAGGAAAATTTAAACTTTAATCAGTAAATAAGGAGAGCGATCATGGGATTTTCATCGATTATTTTTATACTTTTCGGCATCGCGGGTATTGTTCTGATCTATTTTGTCGGGTCAGCCATTTCCCTGTGGGTGCAGGCACTGGTATCCGGGGCCCGTGTGGGTTTGTTTAATATCATTTTTATGCGGTTTCGTAAAGTTCCGCCCAAACTCGTTGTTAATTCAAAAATTATGGCCGTTAAAGCCGGGCTTGACATTATTACCACCGATGATCTGGAGTCCCATTATCTGGCGGGCGGCGATGTGATGCGTGTGGTACAGGCCTTGATTGCGGCAGACAAAGCCAATATTGATTTAAAATTTAACCGGGCATGTGCGATTGATCTGGCAGGCAGAAATGTGCTGGAAGCCGTACAGATGAGTGTTAACCCCAAAGTAATTGAAACGCCGCTGGTCGCTGCAATGGCCAAAGACGGTATTCAGTTGAAGGCCGTGTCCAGGGTTACGGTTCGGGCCAATCTTGATCGACTGGTTGGCGGTGCCGGTGAAGAGACCGTCCTTGCCCGGGTCGGTGAAGGAATTGTCAGTTCCATCGGATCAGCGGACAGTCATAAGGGCGTGCTTGAAAATCCGGACAATATTTCCAAGCGGGTCCTTGAAAAAGGACTGGATGCCGGTACGGCTTTTGAAATTTTGTCCATTGATATTGCCGATGTGGATGTGGGGAAGAACATAGGTGCCGCGCTGGCAACTGATCGGGCGGAAGCGGATAAGATAATTGCCCAGGCAAAGGCCGAAGAACGCCGGGCCATGGCTTTTGCGGCTGAACAGGAGATGATGGCAAGGGTCCAGGAAATGCGGGCAAAGGTCGTTGAGGCAGAGGCACAGGTGCCCCTGGCCATGGCAGACGCCTTCCGGCAGGGCAACCTTGGCATCATGGATTATTTGCGGATGAAAAATATCCAGGCCGATACCCATATGAGAGATACCATTGGCACGCCTAAAAAGGATGCCCCTGATTCACCGGGGACAAAATAGTTAATTCAGGTACTAAATCAGTTTTTTAATAAAGAGGTGCGTCATGGAATTTGGCGATATTGTTTTTTATATTGTTATTGCAATTATCATTTTTTCCAATTTTTTTAAAAAACCGAAAAAATCGGGCAAACCGGATGCAAAAGAAAAGCCAAAAGCAAAGTCCGGCTGGAAGAAGATGTTGGAGGAAATGCTGGAAAATATTCAAAAGGAGATGGAACAAAAATCTGTTTCCGAACCTGATGATATTTTCGTAAAACAAAAAACCGGGTGGGAAAATATCGTTTCAGGGGATGCGCAAGAAAATATAAGTCAAAGAAAAGAAACAAAAAAGGTCAGACCGGAAGCGCCTCCCCGTGTATCTGAAGAATTGCCACTGTCTAAGCCTGGTGAATATGTATACAGTCCTGTGTGTTTGAATTGCGGTGGGCAAATAAAGCAAGTCGAGGATTGGGGAATTGTTAATCAAAAAGGGCTTCTTTATTGCGATTTTTGTGGTGAACAGCATAAATATCGAATTGTAAAAAATAACTTGATTTTAAACCGATCAGTCGTTCCCGCTGACGCAAGAGGACCTTCAGTACGGAAATTCAAACGGCAGAAGGCCGGGAGCGGGGCTGTCGGCAAAGACGTTTATAAAGGCCTGGGAACGGGCGGGGATGGTCAATCTCGGTCTGTTACACCATTAATCAGCGGCAGGCGGGATCTTTGGGCGTTTTCACAGCGCGAACTCCAAAATGCGGTGGTCTGGAAGGAAATACTGGGGGCTCCACTTGGACTGAGGGATCTGGAGGGATGATGGCTTCGTAAAAGTCCAACTTCTGTTTTAGCTTTGGGTTGCGCTTCATCTCTCGTCATTCAACGTATTGCGGCCCATAAGCCGAAACGTTGGGCAATATAAATCAGAAGTAAAGGAAGACAAAGAATGAAAATCACGAAATTGGATATTGAAGGTTTCCGTTCTCTCCGAAAGGTAAGCTGGTTACCTAGCGACCTCAACGTGATTATCGGTCCTAATGGTACTGGTAAATCTAATTTGCTACGTTTTATGGAATTGATTTCCATATCAGCACAGGGCAGACTGGGTAAATCCATTCAGTCTTTAGGTGGAATGAACCCATTAGTTTGGGATGGAGCTGCTACTTCTATAAAATTTGCAATGACAACAACGCCTGAAGGCGGGAAGCTCGGCCCTGAACATTACGAGCTTGAACTGGCACGGCTCGGGGTGGGGAGTTCATATAAGGTTGAAAAAGAGCTTTTGATAAACTCTTATAAATTAAAGGAAGGGTCTGAAAAGAAACCTTTTAAATTTTTGGAACGATTTGCAAAGACTGCTGTTATCTTTGATGAAAGGGAACATACCTTCACCACACCTGAAGAGTTCATTTCAGACGAGGAAAGCCTCCTTTCCATAGCGTCCGGACCATTTATTAATAACCACTTCATTCCGCCTTTCCAAAAGGGGCTGGCTTCAATATCTGTTTATCATGATTTGCATACCAATAAGGACGCTTTTATTCGTCAACCTGCTATCTCTCGCATGGAAAAGCGAGTCGACCCTGATGGACAAAATCTTATATCTGTCATGCACACCCTTTACACAGGCGATCGTGATTTTAAAAGAGACATTAATTCTGCCATGCGGGCTACATTTGGCGATGATTTTGAAGAATTGGTTTTCCCTCCTGCATCTGACCAGAGAATACAAATGCGCATCCGCTGGAAATCACTGAAACGAGAGCAATCGGCTGCCGAACTCTCAGATGGGACCCTCCGCTTTCTGTTCTTGTTAACCGTCATGGCAAGCCCATCGCCGGCCCCCATTATCGCTATCGATGAACCGGAAACCGGACTTCATCCATCAATGCTTCCTGTGGTTGCAGAATATGCAGTTGAAGCAGCCACGAGATCGCAGATCATTCTGACTACCCATTCTCCTCAATTTTTGGATGCTTTTTCCGGTACTATTCCAACAACTACCATCGCAAAATGGGAAAATGGTGAAACGATACTGCAAACCTTGCAAGGGGGAGAGCTTGACTACTGGTTGAAGGAATACTCTCTGGGGTCTCTTTTTAAATCCGGGGAACTGGAGCAAATGGGATGAGATTTATTCTTTTCGTCGAAGGTTATACGGAAGACAAGACATTGCCACAATTTTTGAAAAAATGGCTCGATTCAAGATTAACTAATCCTGTCGGGATTAGAACCGTTCGCTTTGAAGGCTGGCCAGAGTTAGTAAAAGATGCCCCTCTAAAAGCCAAGATGCATCTGAACGGCCCAGCTAAAAAAGATATTGTTGCGGTGATTTCTTTGTTGGATCTTTACGGTCCGACCTTTTATCCTAATAAATTAACAGAATGTAAAGAACGATACGATTGGGCCAAGGAATATATAGAGAAGAGGGTTAACCAGCCAAAATTTTTCCAGTTTTTTGCAGTTCATGAAATCGAGGCATGGCTTTTTAGCCAACCGGACATCTTTCCTGTGAAAGTCAAAAAAGCATTCCCCAAAAAGATTCAAAATCCAGAAACAGTGAACTTTAATAAACCGCCGACAAAATTGCTGGAAAGTATTTATCGTTTGCATACAAGTCGGTCATATAAAAAGGTGGTGAATGGTAAAGAGCTTTTCGGCAAACTCAATCCGGACGTTGCATATCAAAAATGCCCGAAACTTAAAGAACTTTTGGACAAAATGCTGGAGCTGGCCCAAAAATCTAAATCGACGACAAAATAAATTGGGATAGTTTAGCATTGAAAATTTTCGAAAAGTATAAAATTCGTTAACGAAAAATAGTGTACCGTTTCGTTTTGCGTAATTTTTTCAAGCCCCATTCGTGTTAAAAAAATCACAAAAGTGGAAAAAAGAAATTTTTACAGCTTTTGTGGTTTTTTTTT
>JAOZOL010000174.1 GCA_029933295.1 Desulfobacterales bacterium
TGCTAAAATTATACAAGCGGCAGAACCACCCTAAAGGTGGTGCCTTTTGATGGACTGCTTTCCACCTCTATTGTGCCATGATGGGCGCGGGCGATGGATTGGGCGATGTTTAACCCCAGACCGCTGCCGGGCGGGGAATCGGGATCATACTGGTGGGAACGGAAAAACTTATTAAAAATATTACTTAAATCTTTTTGAGCAATGCCGATTCCGGAATCAGAAATGGCGATACATGCGCTGTCGCCTTGAACGCTCAATGAAATGATTATTTTCCCACCCCTGGGGGTAAATTTGATGGCATTATTAATCAAGTTAAAAAGCAGACGGTTTAAATGTATTTTATCCCCCTCGATCATCCTCGGTTCAGGAGGAACATCTAAACCGATTTCAATTTTTTTCTCCATTGCCAGAATTTTGCTGTGGCTGAAAATCTCTTCAAGAAATTCGATCAGGTTAAATGTTTCAAATTCAAACACCTCCGGATTATAATCGAGCCTTGCCAGCAAAAGGAGATCCTTAATAATTTTAACCAGCCGGTCGATCTCTTCCAAACTGACAATCATGACGCGTTTATACTCGGGAATATCCCGGGTTTCGCTCAAACAAAGCTCAATTTCTCCTTTTATAATCGCAATGGGCGTTTTTAATTCATGGGCGACATGGGAAGAAAATTCATTGATATGCTCAAATGATTTTTCAAGCCGGTCGATCATTGCGTTAAAAGAGCGGATCAGATGTTTCATCTCCTCATCAACTTCGGTCTCTTCAATTCTTAAATTCAAATCCGTATGTGAAATATCATCGGCAATGTTTGTTATATTTAACACAGGTTTTAAAATACGCCTGGCAAAAAAACTGCCCAGAAAGCTAGTCAAAGCCAGAATAAAAAAAACGCTCGCGCCAATAAAATATAATAATTTGGTCAAAAGTTTGATGACTGAATCAAGGGGTGTGGCAACCTGGATCACAAAAATATATTTCCCTTTGTAAGAAAAAGGAAAATTAATCGCCCTGAATTTATGATGCTTACCCTTAACATCCTTAAAAAATCGGTTTGTTAAGTCGAAAGGAAATTGACTTTGAAACAGTGCTGCGATGTTATTATTTAAATTCCCGGATTTGATAATCGCCCGGCCATTATTGTTTAAAACTAACGTATAATCTTTTTTTAACCCTAACGCCCTTACATCCGAACGCCATAAGTCATCGATAATCAGTCGCATCCTGTAATCTATGCCGAAAAGTTTGTTGATAAGGGTATTGGGCGGGGGTGATGTCTTTTTCAGATCCTCATAAGAAGTTAAAATATCAGCTATTTTGGTAGCTTTAAGCGTCAGGATCTCATCAAGATCGCGATAAAGAATCTGACGGGTAACGTAAAAAAGACTGCCGGAAAATGCGACCAGAATAACACATAGAATGGATGTATAAAGAATGCTGGCTTTAAATCGGATGGAGTTTAATTTCATGAAGCCGATTCTTTCATAATGTACCCGGCTCCCCGAACAGACTGGATCAATTTTTTTGAAAAACCGGTATCCACTTTTTTGCGGACATAATTTACATACACATTAATGACATTTGAAAAACTGTCGAAATCCTGATCCCAGACATGTTCCGATATCATTGTCCGGGTAACGACCTGGTTCGCATTGAGCATAAGATACTCAAGAAGCGCATATTCCGTGGCAGTCAGTTCAATCTCCCGGCCTGCCCGTGTCACCTTATGGGTCAACTGATCCAGTTCCAGATCCGCCACTTTCAATGTCGTTGACTTATCGGTCCGTTGTCTTCTCAGCAAAACCCTGACTCTTGCCAGAAATTCATCAAACGCAAAGGGTTTTGTCAGATAGTCATCAGCCCCGGAATCTAAGCCCACAATCTTGTCCCGCACGTCATCTTTTGCTGTTAGCATCAATATCGGGACATCTATATTTTTTTCTCTTAACTCCCTGCAAACAGTAATCCCGTCAGCTTTTGGCAGCATTACATCTAAAATAATCAGATCATAGGGATTTGTTTCAGCTAAAAAAAGCCCTTCTTCGCCATCATAAGCAAGATCAACGGTATATCGCTGTTCCGTCAGGCCCCTTTTAATAAAACTGGCCATTCTTTTTTCATCTTCGACCAATAAAATACGCATATTGCGCAACCCTCTATTGTTCTTAATATAATTTTGATGCTCTCGTAAAAAATATCCAGATGGCTAAATTAAAAGTTCCATATACAAGGCGTAGTGATTTTTCAGACAAGAAATTATACATGTAGTATATTGAATGGCTAAAAAATTGCTGCACGCAGTAGATGGGACTTTTGACGACGCCTTCAATTTTTCAATGATATTTTTGATCACCGTGTTCAATATGTTTAATCGCCCCGAATTTTTCTTCATACTTTTTTAAATTTTCGTTTAAGGCGTTAATAATCCGTCTGACATGGCCGGGCGTAACAATGATACGTGATACAAGATGTGCACCTGTGGGGGAATTCAGCAGCCAGTCGATAATGAACTCTTCGGGGCCATGTGCGATAAACATGGAATTGCTGTATCGGCCCCGGGACATTTCATCTGCGGTTTTAACCTGAATCTGCTTGGTCTGTTTTGCCTGGTCATCCATAGATATCTCCTTTTTCTGTTTAAACAAACGGTTGTTTGCCAATGGCTCAATTAAATATAACCTAAATTTTAATTAATAACAAAATGTTATCATAAAATCAAACAATAAAAATACGCGCTGATTATGTTTTTGTGTTTGTGGGCAAATATCAGAGCCACAAAATATATCGCAGGATAAAAAACCCGATTTCTGATTTTGACAAATCAACGATTGTGCATTAAGATTTTATCCATATAACAAAGATGGCTTTTTACAGGATTATCGCAGGAAAACAATAAAAAATAAAAACAATGGAAAAACAATGACAAAAAAAAAGCAGGAAACATTTTACCTGATTACATACCGGGATGCCAAGGACGCGAATATTTTGACCCTTAAGGCAAAAACCGTAACTGACTCTTCTTTGGGCTTAAGTTTTGTGGCCATTTCAAATTTTGTTTTTGATACCAAATCCTTGGTTATCAATCCCGAGGAAGAAGACCAGAAACGACACTTTGAAGGGGTAAAAACCCTCCATCTTTCCATATATTCAATCATTTCAATCCAGGAAGTGGGCCCTGATCACAAAGGCCTTAACTTCCGGAAAGACAAATCAAACCTGGTTGTTCTTTCCGCTGAACAGCATCAGCCAAAGGACAAATCGTGACGATAAGGAACTAAAATGAAAACCACCCTCACGGAATTTGAATCAAAACAGTTTTTAGAGCCATATGGCATATCAGTGATTAATGAAAAAAAAGCAACAACCATTGATGAGACCGTTGAAGCCGCCAAAGAAATAGGATTCCCGGTTGTGGTAAAAGGCCTGGGAAAAGAACTGCTACATAAGACCGAGCTAAAGCTGGTGCATTTGAATTTAAATTCGGCCAAAGAGGTTGAAGCAGCAGCTAAAACAATCGAAAACAATGCCAAAGATAAACTGGAAGGATTTTTAGTCCAGCCCCAGGTGGCTGGAAAAAGAGAATTTGTGGCCGGCCTGTTCCGCGACGATCAGTACGGCCCAATGGTGATGTTCGGATTGGGTGGTATTTTTACCGAAGCCCTGTCTGATGTCAGTTTTCGTCTGGCCCCCTTAACAGCACATGACGCGGACGACATGCTCAACGAAATTAATGCAAAGGCGCTGCTGGGTAATTTCAGGGGAGAAAGCGCGGTTGACCGGAAAATACTGATCCGGACACTGATGGGTTTGTCGGACGTCGGCACAAAGTGTCCGGATGTTTTTGAAATTGATATTAATCCGTTGCTGATAACCCCGGAAGGCCGACCCGTGGCTGTTGATGCCCTGGTGGTCAAGGGAAATCCAACGCAGCCAAAGACATATACGCCACCGGTGGCGCCCAGAGACGTGGCGCCGTTATTTTATCCAAAATCCGTGGCCTTTGTGGGGGCGTCCGGCAGAATGGGAAAATGGGGATACACGCTGCTGACAAACACTATCGGCGGCAACTTCAAGGGAGATATATACCTGGTAAATCCCAAAGGCGGGACCATTGCCGAAAAACCGGTGTATAAAACCGTTACCGACATCCCCGGACCGGTGGACGTGGCTGTGGTCACCATTCCGGCAAAAGGGGTTCCCGCATTAATCCCGCAATTTAAGGAAAAAGGGATTACCAGCATGCTCTTAATTGCGTCCGGATTTGCCGAAACCGGCGAACAAGGCGCAAAAAAGGAAAAGGAGCTAATCGATTCCGCCAGAGCGGCGGGCATATATATTATAGGCCCAAACACCATGGGCATCTGCAACCCGCATATCAATTTCTACTGCACCGGAACCCATGTTCGCCCTAAACCTGGCTCAACCAGTGTGGTGGCCCAGTCCGGCAACATGGGAAACCAGCTGCTGGCATTTGCGGAGCTTCAGGGAATCGGCATTCGGGGTTTTTGCGGCTCAGGTAACGAGGGAATGATTACCATAGAGGATTATCTGGATTCCTTTGAGGTAGACCCGCTCACCGATACGGTGATGCTGTATATCGAAAGTGTCAAAAACGGCCGCCGGTTTTTTGAAAGTGCCAGGCGCGTGGGAAAAAAGAAACCGATTATCCTGTTAAAAGGCGGCCAGACAAAAGCCGGAAACAAGGCGGCATCGAGTCATACCGGCGCGATGTCTTCAGACAGCCGGGTGTTTAACGCGGTATGCAAACAGGCAGGGATTGTAAAAGTGGAAAAATCAATGGCCCTTTTAGACCTGTCTGCAGCGTTTTCATCACTGCCCCTGCCCAGGGGAAAACGGGTCGCCATTATGACATTAGGGGGCGGTTGGGGCGTTGTAACCGCAGATTTATGTGAAGCATACGGCCTGGATGTACCTGAATTATCCGACGATATTTTCAAAAAAATCGATGAAATCCTTCCGCCCTACTGGAGCCGCGCCAACCCCATCGACCTGGTGGGTGAAAACGATCTGGCCATCCCCATGACCACCATGGAAGCTTTGATGAAATGGGACGGATGTGATGCGATCATCAATTTAGGGATTATGGGACGGCGACACATTGTTGCAAGACTCGCAGATTCGATCAGGCTGGCTGACCCCACCTGCTCTGAAGATTTTTTAACACAGGTCAATAATGCCTTGGTGGATTTTGAAAAAAAATATATACGTCACATTGTTTCATTAATGACACAATTTCAGAAACCAGTGCTGGGAGTGAGCATGTCAAAGGGCGAAAAAGATCCTACCGTGACGGATGTGAACGGATACCGATATAAAGGATTATTTTTCGCCACCCCGGAACAGGCGGTCATCTCACTTTCAAAAATGTATGAATATCATCGATTTATCAGCCGTTAGTTAGTGGTTGAACGAAAACCCGGCCGCATGATTTGTTGGGTTACGCCCTTTCCTTTTGTGTCGGTAAACATTTAATTTTCGCTTATGTTGGATTGAGGCACGAAACCCAACATAAGCGAAGGGCTAACCCGACCTTCGAATAAATGGACTTTTCGTTCAGCGACTAGTTACCTGAATAAAATTTGATTAAAAATAATATCCGACATTGATGTTGATTCG
>JAOZOL010000581.1 GCA_029933295.1 Desulfobacterales bacterium
CGCTCAAGTTGAGAATAAAACGAAGCTACCTGGTATTCTTAAGTCCGTCATTCCGGGCAAAGGAGCGAAGCGACCGCGACCCGGAATCCAGAAAAAGTTGATAACTTGAGTGAACCGGATAACCAGAAAATATATATAGGATTAAACGTACATTTTCAGGTAACTGTAAACTGGCAACCGTCAACCCGATATACATGATGAACAACATGCCAGTTTTCCACAGTCTATCAAGAGATAGCATCAAGTCAAAAAGTTGAGATTTATATTCTGAACGTATTTTTTGAGATATTGAGCAGCATTCCCACTGCAATTAAACTGGAAAGCATCGAATTTCCGCCGTGTGACACGAATGGCAGCGTGATGCCGGTTGTGGGCATTAATCCGGTGGCAACCAGCATATTTATCAATGCCTGCAGACCGATCATGCATGTGAGGCCAAATGCCATGAGTTGTCCAAAAAAATCCCGGCAGTTTGAGGCAATGAAAAAACCTTGTTTAATGAAAAGAAGATAAACCACCACAAGCATTGTAACGCCTGTGAAACCTGATTCCTCGGCGATCACACAATAAATGAAATCATTGCATTCCATGGGGAGAATGCCATGGGGGTGGAGGGCGCCTGTGATGCTGTTTCCAAACAGCCTGCCGGAAATGACGGCATGATAGGCATTATTGATCTGATATTTATGGCATCCCTTCACAAAAAAGCATTCAAAGAAAATTTTAAACCGGTCGAGTACATACTGATATTGTGGCAAAGCAACGCACAGAGCAATGATCATCAGGCAGCCCAGGATGCTTATCAGCAGAACAATCAACAGGCTTTTTTTTGCTTCTATTCTGGCGGCAATCATCATGGCTAAAGATGTTACAAAGAGAATCAATACAGCCCCGTAATCCGGCTGTAATGCGATTAAAACAAAAAGAACCAGCAGCAGTGCAGTGTGAATGGAAAAAATAAAGTAACTGAAAAGGTTTCTGCGATATGTCTCAGTGATGGTATATGAAAGCACAACAACGATGATGATTTTAGAATATTCAGTCGGCTGGATGGTTTTATTAAAGAGCAGAAATCGCAGGTTTGCGCCAAACTCCCGAGGGCCGAGGAAAAATAACAGGACTAGAAAAAAAATAACGGCAAGGGATAGTGAAATCTGCAATTTGCTGTTTTCATACAAATGATAGTCAACAGCGGAAAGACATAATGCAATAAGTAAACCTGGAATAAAAAAATACAGTTTAGCCTTAAACAATAAAAACGGACTTGAAAACTGCGGGGAGAGTCCGGCCCAGAAAACAGCGACCAGTCCGAAAAGGCAAAGGGTTAAAACAGGTGCCAGCAGATAATAATCAATTTGTTTAAAGAAGATGATTATCGAAAATCGTTTTGCATAATACCCGGCAATTATTTTTTGATAAATAGCGCTCATTTT
>JAOZOL010000175.1 GCA_029933295.1 Desulfobacterales bacterium
CTCCCACTAGACCCTGAACCTAGCGCGTCTACCAATTCCGCCACTTCGGCTTGATCTTAAAAAGAAATATTGATTTAATATAAATTTTTTTTTATATAGGGTAAAAAAAATTCTGTCAAGCTCATTATTATATCATTTCGTTGATTTTAAAATGAAAGTAATTACAAATATTAATTCAATAAAAACCCCCTTTCACAACGCTGTTGTGACCATCGGAAATTTTGATGGCGTACACAAGGGGCATCAGGCCATTTTTCATCAGGTGATAGAAAAAGCTGAAGCCATTGCCGGCACTTCGGTTGCCGTTACATTCGACCCGCACCCTGTAAGAGTTTTGAAAAAAAACAACTGGCCGCCCTTGATTACATTGCATGAACAAAAAATCGAACTGATTTCAAAAACCTGCCTGGACGTTCTTGTCTGCATCCCGTTTACCAAAGGATTTGCAGCGATAACGGCTGATCAGTTTGTTGCGGATTTACTTGTAAAGCGTCTGGGAATGAAAGCAATTGTTATTGGAAAAGATTATTCATTCGGCAAAGATCGAAAAGGCAACGTCGATTTTTTAAAAAAATGCGCAGATGAGTTTAATTTTGAAGTCATTTTAACCGACTGGATTTCCATACCACATGACCAGACGAATCGAATCAGCAGCACGAGGGTTCGTGAAATCGTGATGGAGGGTAACGTTGATCACGCTGCGAATTTACTGGGCCGGCATTATCAGATTCGCGGACTGGTGGTCTCCGGCCGAAATCGGGGCGGAAGGCTGCTTGGATTTCCAACGGCCAACATAAACCTTGCCGACGAATTATGCCCGAAAACCGGTGTGTATGCCGTCACAGTTGAATGCAAAGAGGGTAAATATAAAGGGGTGGCGAATATCGGCTTCAGTCCGACCTTTGATGACCATATATTTACGGTGGAAGCGCACCTTTTTGATTTTGACGGCGATTTATACAATCAGCAGATCCGTGTTAATTTTATTAAGCGGATCAGGGATGAACAAAAATTTGCAAACATTGATGAACTTTCAAAACAAATCACAATCGATATTAAAACAGGACATGAGATTCTGAGTCATTATTAAAACTATGCCATTACTTGAAATATTAACATATCCGGACCCATTTTTAAAACAGACTGTTAAAGCGGTCACAACAATTGATGATAAAATTCAAAAAATCATTGAAGATATGGCGGACACGATGTATGACGCCCCCGGTGTCGGACTCGCAGCCATTCAGGCGGGCATTAATAAACGGATTATTGTGTTTGACCCGGAGGCTGATCCGGAAAAAAGAGGATTCCAGGTATTTATTAATCCTGAAATCGTTGAATCCCGGGGAGAGATGGTTTCAGAAAAGGAGGGGTGTTTAAGCGTTCCTGATTTCAGGGCCAATGTGAAAAGATCGGCATTTGTCAGGGCAGAAGGGTTGGACAGGCATGGAAACCCGCTGAAAATTGAAACCGACGGTCTTTTGTCCGTGATCCTGCAACATGAAATTGATCACTTAAACGGTATCCTGTTCATTGATCGGATCAGCGCGTTAAAACGACAATTATATAAAAAAAAACGAAAAAAAGCATTAAAAAATGCCTGACCCCCTGAATATTGTTTTCATGGGAACGCCTGATTTCGCGGTTCCTTCTTTAAAAGCGCTTAAGGATTACGGGTGTACTGTACCCTTAGTGGTCACACGCACTGACCGGCCAAAGGGACGGGGACGGAAAATGGTTCCACCGCCGGTTAAAATTGCGGCTACAGAACTTAATTATCCGGTTTTCCAGCCGGAAGCTGTGAACACGGATGAATTTTACAATAAAATTTTGCAGATCCATCCTGATCTGCTGGTAGTGGTAGCATTCGGACATATCCTGCCCAAAAAAATTCTTGAAATTCCAATTTACGGCGCCATAAACATTCATGCGTCTCTGCTGCCTAAATACAGAGGCCCGGCACCAATTCAACGGGCCATCATCAACGGTGAATCCGAAACCGGGGTGACGACCATGTTGATGGATAAAGGCCTTGACACCGGAGAGATCCTGCTTACATCAACAGTTCCGATCCATCCGGATGATACGGCCGAAATCCTTCATGACCGGCTGGCTGATGTCGGTGCAGATCTGATTAAAAAAACATTGACCCGGATAGAAAATAAAACCCTGCAACCAATCCCCCAGGAACATGCCAAAGCCACATATGCGCCGATGCTGAAAAAAAAGGACGGCCAAATTGACTGGTCTCTTCCCGCAGATCAGATTGAACGGTTTATCCGGGGCATGACACCGTGGCCGGGGGCGTATACGTTTTACGGCAATAAACGGTTAAAAATTTTTAAAGCAGCACTCAAATCCACCCCTTCAAGTGACCCGCCCGGCAAGGTCATCAAAGGATTTTCCAATGAATTACGTGTGGCTACCGGAAATGGTGTATTATCCATTTTAGAAATTCAGGGGGCATCAGGAAAACGTTTGGCTGTTGCAGATTTCTTAAGAGGAAATTCTATTCCAACAGGAACTATCCTTACATAAAATTTTAATTCTACTTCAAAAACCACCGTAAAATGACCGATATCCCCCGCAAAACAGCACTTACCATTTTAATTAAAATTTCAAAAAAGCATTTTCATCATCTGGACAGGATCATTACCGATGATATCGATCATCAGGATCACCATATGACCCGCCGGGACCGCAATTTTATTAACGTCCTGATTTACGGTGTCCTGCGATGGCGGCAAAATCTTGACTGGATCATCCGCCATTGCTCTAAGACCAAACTTGAAAAGATTCAGCCTGAGATATTGAATATCCTGCGCCTTGGATTATTTCAGATATTTTTTTTAGACCGGATTCCTGATTCAGCGGCCGTCAATACATCCGTTGAACTGGCCAGGGAGGTTGCCCCGCCCTGGGTGATTAAATATGTGAATGCCGTGCTCAGAAATGCCGTAAGATCGGCCGCCGACCTTCCCTGGCCGTCTGTTAATGATAATCCGGAAACCGCACTTAGCGTATTAAAATCATTTCCCCTCTGGCTAACCACAAAATGGGTAAACCGGTTTGGGGTTGAAGAGACAGAACTACTCTGCAACGCCGTAAACAAAATTCCACCAATAACCATTCGAACCAATACGATTAAAACAAACAGGGACGAATTATTTTCTGTACTTGCGAATGAATGCGAAAAAATATCTAAAACGCCTTATTCTCCGGACGGCATTTGTTTATTTGGGCCTGAAAAAGCGGTGCATGAATTTTCTGCATTTAAAAAAGGTCGGTTTCAGGTACAGGACGAAGCCGCCCAGATCATCTCCCACCTTCTGTCTCCCAAGCCGAATGAAAAAATTTTAGACGCCTGTGCCGGTCTTGGAGGTAAAACCGGCCATATTGCCCAAATGATGGAAAACAAGGGGCAGATCATTGCGATTGATAAAAGCAAAGAAAAACTTTTACGTCTATATACCGAAATGATAAGACTTGGCATACAAAACGTAAAAACCGTTGTTCATGATCTGGAAAAGCCGCTACCGGCCAGCTACACTGAAAAGTTTGATAAGATATTACTCGATGCGCCATGTTCAGGGCTTGGGGTGATCAGGAGAAATCCTGACATCAAATGGGATGTTTCGAAAAAAGACGTAAGCCGATTTAAAGAAAAACAGATAAAATATTTATGCCGTGTCAGCAAATTGATAAAACCCAAAGGAATTATTGTTTATGCTGTCTGCAGTATTGAACCTGAAGAAAATGAAGCCGTCATCACAGAATTTTTAAAAAATAATAGTTGTTTTAAAATTTATCAAAACTTTAAGGATACACCGATTAACATCCAGCCGTTTTTGGATCAAAACGGATTTATACGAACGCTTCCACATATTCATGACATGGATGGATTTTTTTCGGTTTGTCTTCAACGGACAACATGATTCGATCTATTGTTAAAATTGCCGGGATATTCATTGGTTTTTTAATCATTGCCGGAATAAGCGCCTATTTAACGGTAAGCTTTGTAATCAAAAATGAAGGAACCGTTGTGGTGCCGAATCTTGTGGGTGAAGATATTGTTTCCGCACTTGAACTGTTAACGAACCTTGGCTTGAACACAAAAGTCAAGGGGAATCAATACAGTTCAAAAATTCCCAAAAACAGTATTGTTTACCAGGAACCTGAACCCGGCGACATAATCAAAAAAGGCCGGGACATAAGGGTTATTATCTCAAAAGGCACCCGTATTGTTGCCATGCCCAATTTAACCGGTTTAAGCCTTCAGTCAGCCCTGCTTATTTTAGAAAAAAATGGACTGGCCGAGGGTATAATCTCAAAGCCATACAGCCGGATCATAAATAAAGATGCGATTATCTCGCAATTTCCTGCGCCGGGTTCCGAAGTTGAGCGCGGGACGAAAACGGATTTATTGGTCAGCATGGGAAAACGACGTGCGGAATCAGTGATGCCGGATTTAACCGGAAAATATCTGGAGGAGGCGGTTCTTGACATTGAAAAAAATAAACTTGAGATCGGCACCATAAACCCTGTATACCAAAAAGACAAACCGGCAAATATTATTTTAGATCAGAACCCGCCTTCGGGCTATTATGTCTTAAAACATCAGCGGGTTGATCTTAGGGTGAATCGTAAAACAATGCGGCATGCCGCAGATCACAATAATGAACTTTTCAGGGGTGCCCTGTTTACATACAAACTGCCGGCCGGATATTTAAGGCAGCAAATTCGGCTTGAATTAAGAACTTTTGGCATGTCATGTATTATATATGATGAACTAATGGAGCCTGAAAGGGAAATCTGGGTAATTATTCCCGGCTCATCGGCATCTGTTGTTTTTTTGTATAAAAATGATATGCTTGTTGAGACAAAAATATACGACTAGTGAAATTGAAATATGGAGAATAACATCATGAAATTAATCGCGCCTTCCATCCTGTCAGCGGATTTCACAAAATTAGAAGATGAAATTCGAGCAGTTGAATCAGCCGGAGCAGACTGGATCCATATCGATGTCATGGATGGTCATTTTGTTCCCAACATTACCATGGGCCCTTTTATTGTCGAGGCGGTTAATCGGATAACAGATCTGCCCCTTGATGTTCATTTAATGATTGAACATCCGGAGAGGTATATTCCGGAGTTTGCCGATGCCGGCGCTGATTTGATTTCAGTACATGTTGAGACCTGCCCGCATTTAAACCGAGTTATCGATTTGATTCAATGTTCCGAATGCCGGGCAGGGGCTGTTTTAAATCCAGCCACTTCGATAGACACCATTGAATGGATACTGGAATATATTGACTTTGTTCTCTTGATGAGTGTTAATCCGGGGTTTGGCGGACAATCATTTATTGATAATACACTTGAAAAGGCCCGGCAACTCAAACAGATGATTCAGACAAAAGGGCTTTCCACGCTTATCCAGATTGACGGCGGAGTTAATGAAACAACGATCCGGGAAATTTCAGCCGCAGGAGTTGATGTGTTTGTCGCCGGGTCTGCAATATTTGGGAGCAAAGATTATCACCAGACCATCAAAAATTTAAAAGAAAAAATGTAATCTGGTTATCCGGTTCACTCAAGTTATCAACTTTTTCTGGATTCCGGGTCGCG
>JAOZOL010000582.1 GCA_029933295.1 Desulfobacterales bacterium
TTCGCAGGTGGAATATGAAAACCTGGCAGGCTGATTTTTATACGCTTGCACTTTGTTGATTTCGACCCTTTTTCGTTGCTGAGAAATTCCGGCGTGATTTCCATTGCTTCTGCGGACGATGGTTCTTAGAAGGTTTTGGGGAACTATAATCAAATGTCGATAAAGTACGCTGCTCAATTTCCGAGCCTATGATGCGATTGATGGCGCGGACCATATCCTTGTCTTCGCGCGTAATCATGGTGAATGCTTCACCATTGCGTGCAGCTCTGCCGGTCCTTCCGATACGATGAATATAAGCATCCGGTGTGGAAGGGATGTCATAGTTGATGACATGAGAAATCTTGGAAACGTCAATACCGCGGGCAGCGATATCGGTTGCTACCAGTATTTTATATCTTCCATCGCGAAAACCATCCAAAGCAGCCTGACGGCGACCCTGTGAAAGGTTGCCCTGAAGCGAAGCAGAACGGAAGCCTGCGTTAGCCAGTTTTTTATCCAGGCTCCTGGCCCGGTGTTTGGTTCGGGTAAATACAAGAACCGACTCAGTTTTGATGTTTTCCAGCATCTTTAACAGCAACGCGGTCTTTAAATGCTGTGACACAGGATAGAGCGCGTGTTGAACCGTATCCGCAGGTGCGGTGGCGCCTATTTTTACGATAACCGGGTCTTTCAGGACATCTTTTGCCAGGCTGCGTATTTCACCTGGCATCGTTGCCGAAAAAAGCAGTGTCTGGCGATTTTTCGGAACAGATCTTAAAATCCGTCGGATATCCGGGAAAAACCCCATATCAAACATATGGTCAGCCTCGTCGAGAACCAGTACTTCCAGCTTTCGGAGATCAGCTGTACGACGTCCGATATGGTCAAGCAGACGACCCGGACAGGCAACAACAATATCGGCACGTTTTAATTTCTGAATCTGCGGGTTAATCCCCACTCCGCCGTAAACCGCAACACTCCTTAGCCGGGTTTTTTGTCCCAGGGTCTCGAATGCGTGGTGAATCTGTTCTGCTAATTCTCGTGTGGGGGCTATGATCAGGGCGCGAATGCCGTAATGTTTACTTTTCATTAAACGATTGAGTATCGGCAAGGCAAAAGCCGCTGTTTTACCGGTGCCGGTCTGGGCCAGGCCCATCACATCTTTTTGATTCAGAACATGCGGCATTGCCTGTTTCTGAATCGGGGTTGGGGTTTCATAGCCTGCGGCAGTGATGCCTGCTTTAACAGCAGGATTAAAATCAAATGTTTCAAACTTCAATAAATACCTTCTTTCAGTGATTCTCTATATTAAGCGTTTTATATTTGAAACGCTCATCCGGTTCCAACAAAAAAAGCCCCGGAACCATTCCGGGGCTTACGTAATTTTTTAGATGACAACCAAGAACACTTTAAATTTTGATATAAACTATACATTAAAATAACTGCTTGTCAA
>JAOZOL010000583.1 GCA_029933295.1 Desulfobacterales bacterium
CAGACACGTCATTGCCCTCTTTGGCGATATTGATAAAATCGTGGATGACCAGCGTTGCATCGTATTCTTTCTGGTACCCGTCAAATTTATCGCTCATATCTTCGAGGGTGAAAAGCTGCCTCTCAATTTCTATACCGGCCTTTTCCAGCTTGCGATAATCTTTTTGGAGATAACGGTTGGCAATAATTATCGCCTGGGAGACATGAGGCGGAAGGTTGTCAGGGCAACCGCGGGCATAACACTTTCTGAATTCGTACTTTTCGCCGTCGATGGTTCCTTCATAACGGCAAAGGAAGATGAACGCCTGAAACGGATTGTCATGATGCGCAAAATCAACCGGCAGGATTTCAAAGGAAGTATGGCACGTCACCGTTGATCCTGTTTTTTTCAACCCCACAAGGTCTGTTATACGGTTGGGGGGATTATTGATGGATGTTTGTTCCATTTTTTCCTCCTCATTCCTGGGCCAGGTTAAAATATTTCAAAAAAACTATTTTTATATAATCGATTAAAAAATATTAAATTTTTAAAATATAAAATCTATAGTATGATGTCAAGGTTCCATCCACCGGCACATAAAAAAATCCAACGAACCCGCCAGGGAGTACGTTGGATTTTTTAATTAACCGCAGCCCTGTTAACCTTAATGCTGCAACGTTGAGGCTAAGAAAGACCAGTAACTTATTTGTTGCCATTCACGCTGATCTCGGCGTGTTCAAGAATATCGGGCACAATATCGGTCCACCCCAGGGGCATGATATGGATGCCCTGAAATTGGTCCTTATGTTTTTTAATGAAGCGACCCATCATTTCAGCCGCTTTTTTCTTGCGATCGCCCTTGTCAACCGAGCCGATTTCATCGATCCACTCCTGGGGGACACTGATTCCGGAAACGTTTTTATTCATAAAATTTCCCATCTGAGGTGACTTGAGCAGCACCACCCCCAGCTGGATAGGACGCTTGAAAGCCTGGGCTTTTTCGACAAATTCATCCACCACCCGATCTTCATACACCGCCTGGGTCTGGAAAAACTGGGCGCCGGAATCTACTTTTTTTCTCATTTTCAGAAGCTGGAGATCCAGAGGTTGAAAGTTGGGATTGACCACCGCCCCGATAAAAATATCCGGTGCATTCAGCAGCTCATTGCCGACCATGTCCCGGCCTTGCTGCAACTGAGCGGCGATTTTTACCAGCTGCACCGAATCCAGATCAAAGACCGGTTTGGCTTCCTTGTGGTCACCAAGGCTGGAGTGGTCGCCGGTCAAAAGCAGCATGTTGTCAACTCCCAGGGAAAAGGCGGTCAGGATTTCCGATTGAAGGGCGATCCGGTTCCGGTCCCGGCAGGTAATTTGATAAATCGGTTCATACCCGGCATTTTTCAACTGGATGGAGGCCGCCAGGGAACCGAGTCTCATCACGGCACTCTGGTT
>JAOZOL010000584.1 GCA_029933295.1 Desulfobacterales bacterium
TATTTTTTTGCCTTTATTAACCTGGCGACTTAATATCCTAACACCGTCATGCCGGACCCCGGATCGGAGTCCGGGGCAGGCCAGATCCGGCATTCAGTTATCTCTGGATTCCTGCCTCCGCAGGAATGACAACACAGGGGTATTTAATTGTCGGATTAATAGAGGGGCGGCGTCGAGTCGTATTTTTAAGAGTGATTATTTATTTAAACAGGAGAAAATAATTATGATCTGGACATTAAAGAAAAAGGCCTATCGGGCACAACAAAAGGTTATGAAAGTTGCTTCCACAGTTTTACCCTTTCCCGTGCCCGTCCTGTTAACAGGAGCCGGAAGTGTCAGGAAGCTGGCGGAAAATATCAGAGTAAGAGGGCTTAAAACTGTGCTGGTCGTTACCGACAAGGTGCTGATGGATTTAAGACTTCCGGAAGGCCTTTTGGAATCTTTGGAAGAAAACGGCATAAATTACATAATTTTTGATGAGGTACAACCCAACCCGACCATTGAGAATGTTGAAGCCGGGAAAAAAATATACAAGGCAAACCAGTGTGACGGCATCATCGGTTTTGGCGGCGGATCTTCCATAGATTGTGCTAAAATCATTGGTGCCAGAATTTCAAACCCCTATTTTTCCGTGCGAAGAATGAAGGGTCTGTTTAGAGTGTTCTTACCGATCCCGCCCTTTTTTTGTGTGCCCACAACCGCCGGTACGGGGTCTGAAACAACGGTTGCCGCAGTTATTACCGATGCAAAAACCCATGAAAAGTTTGCAATCAACGATTTAAAGCTCATTCCCAAAATTGCCGTTCTGGACCCTGAATTGATGGTAGGGCTGCCGCCGCATATTACATCCACCACAGGAATGGATGCCTTAACCCATGCGGTTGAAGCGTATATCGGTTTAAACGGCAATAAATTTACCGATGATAATGCTGAAAATGCCACAAAATTGATTTTTGAAAATCTCGAAAAAGCGTATAAAAAGGGCTCCGATCTGGAAGCACGCAACAACATGGCGCTGGCTTCTTTTTATGGCGGTGCTGCATTTACCAGGGCTTACGTGGGCTATGTACACGCCATTGCACATAATATGGGCGGACTTTATGGTGTGCCCCACGGACTGGCCAATGCCATTATTTTACCCTATGTGCTGGAGTTCTGTCGAAAAGATGCGGAAAAAAAGCTGGCTGATTTGGCCATTGCCGGGGGAATCGGCACCAAAGGAGAATCTGCGGAAAAACTTTCATACCGGTTTATCGAAAAAGTAAAAACCATGAACAAGAACATGAAGATTCCGACCTTTATTAAAGAGCTTCAGGAAAAAGATATTCCCTTGATAGCCAAACGCGCATTAGATGAAGCGCATCCTGATTATCCTGTACCAAGGATTATGACACTTCAGGAATGTGAGGATTTGATCAGGAAACTCCTG
>JAOZOL010000585.1 GCA_029933295.1 Desulfobacterales bacterium
CTTCCAAACAGATCATCGCCGGCCTGTTACGATCCGCGATGTTAATGATATATACACTGTTACTGGGCGGAAGTCTCTGGCTTTGCCGCGATTTTACATTCGGATATCTTGTGGACAGAATTGTCCCCTTTGGCATTCCGCCGTTTTTATCGCTGCTGACTGCCTGTTTCTTATCTGTTTTTGTCCTTACCCTGGAGCAAACCCGCACGGAAACCCTTCTTTTTTCAATCATCTGCTTATCGTTTGCGGGCCTGAACTTAGATATTTTTTTGCTGGGGCTTATTACCGATCCCAAGACCGCGCTGGTAATTTCAAGGATTGATCATTTCCAGCTTGCCCTGATCCAGCTGGGAGCCAATCTTCATCTGGCCTATCTGGTGTGTGGAAAAAAAAATAACTGGTGGATCGTCTACCTTGCCTATGCAGTCGGCTTGATGATGGCGCTGTCTACTCCCACAGACTATTATTTCCAGGGAGTATACACCTACTTTTGGGGATTTTTCGCCCAAAAAGCAGTTTTATATGACCTGATGAGCGCTTTGTGGCTGCTTGCGACCATTTATTGTATTTATATACTGTCGCAATCATACCGGCAAACCGCTGACCTTCACAAAAAAGATACGATCAAATTTCTTATCCTGGGATTTGTCTGCACCGCCATCCTGAGCCTTACCAATACGCCCGCCATATACGGCCATGAAATCTACCCCCTTGGCACGTTCACGTTTATCTCTTTATTGCTGCTGGCCTTTGGGTTATTTAAATATAACTTAAGAATTGCCTTGCAACAGGTACGAGCGCTGATTTTTTCAGTCGGCCACCTGATCCTTGTCACTGCTGTGGCATTTGTCCCATGGGTATTATTTCCTGAAAATAGTTATCGGCTAAAATTTCTTACCGGTATTATCGTTGTCGCAATATTTTACAAACCGACTTATAAACTCTGGGATGCGTTTTTAAGTCTGTTCTTAAAACGATCTTCTGCACTGCTTCAAAAAAAATTCTACGCACTGACATATAACCTTTCTGAAATACGCCACTTAAAAACAATTCATCAGGAAATGAGCAGCTGGATTTTTCATACATTTCTAAACTCCCGGTGCGCCATGGTGTTTGACAATCGATCCAACAATGCGTTTGAGGGCTGGAGCACGTGGAACACCACGGCCCAATCCGGTTTTTTTAAAACCCCGCCTGAAATTCCGGCAGGGGATATCCCATTGACCATTGACACTGCAAATCCGATCGTAAAAAAAATGATATCAACCCGTTTACAATTCATCCCCCATTTGATGATTGACCGATGGATTGCTGAAAACCATATCCCTCTTGATTCCGATGACCAACTCCAGCAGGCCGGTATCATTATACCGATTTTTTCACAATTCCGGCTTATCAGCATTCTGATGATAGGGAATAAAATAAAT
>JAOZOL010000019.1 GCA_029933295.1 Desulfobacterales bacterium
CAACCGGCAATGTCAGTCATGTATTTTCTTCTGCAGGATCCTATGATGTCACCTGTACGGTTACGGACAATGACGGCGCAACCGGAAACAGCAGCATTGTGATCACTGTTAACAGCCCCCCGGTCGCGATTATTGAAAGCCCGGAAGATGGAGGCACATTTATACCAGGCTATGGCATTTTGTTTTCCGGACACGGCGAGGATGCCGAGGATGGCGAACTGATCGGCAATTCATGTGCATGGACGTCTGACATCGACGGCGAAATCGCATCTCATCATTCTGTTAAAAAAGATGATCTATCGTCCGGTATACACACCATTACCCTTACAGTAACCGACAGTGACGGTGAAACCGGGAGTGCAAGCGTCGAAATAACAATAAATGCATTGCCAGTCGCAACGATTACCAGCCCGGCGGATGGAAGCCGGTATTCAACAGGTACCGAGGTTATATTTTCAGGCATTGGCGAGGATGCTGAAGACGGGACATTGGGCGATGGTTCACTGGTGTGGACATCTGATATTGACGGTCAAATCGGCACGGGCACCACATTTTCCACAAACTCCCTGTCAATCGGTGGACATACTGTCACGCTTACGGTAACGGACAGCAACGGCACCACCAGTACCTCTTTGGTATCAACGACTATCATCCAGCCGAAACTGCCTGATACCGGCCAGACCTATCCAGCCAGAAATGCTTTTGGGCTGCCTGTTATTGGAGAAGATTCGCAATATACGATTAATCCGCCATCATACACCAAACTGGATGAACAGGGCAATGGACTGCCGGTATCAGCAGCATCCTGGCCCATGGTGCGGGACAACAATACCGGCCTGATCTGGGAGGTGAAAGCAGAAAACGATATCTCAATTCATTACATGGGGGACACCTATACCTTTCAGAATGCACAGGATGTTTTTATCGCAAGTTTGAATGAAAGCGCATTTGGCGGGTATACTGACTGGCGTATGCCCACAGTCCTGGAATTATCCCTTATCGTTGACGCTGAGGAGTATAATCCTGCGATCAACGAGACATATTTTCCAAATACCCGATTAGCAGCAGCAACCGCATCAGGCTACTGGACATCAACAAATTATACAAATGGACTGGGCAGGCCCTGGGTAGTGGGGTTTGCCACGGGTCGACCTCTTTCTTATGAAGAGACAATGTTTTCTGTCCGTGCCGTTCGCGGCCGAGAGTTTAGCACGGGAAATTTCAGGGATAACGGCAACGGAACCATAACGGACACAAAGACGGGACTGATGTGGCAGAAAAGCCACCCTGAGTCTGTTGGATATCCGTCTCAAATGACCTGGGCGGAGGCGATCGCATACTGTGAAGATCTTTCCCTTGCCGGTTATACGGATTGGCGTCTTCCCAATCGCAATGAATTGCAATCCATTGTTGATTATACGCGGAAAAGTCCGTCGATTAACACCACTTATTTTCCGGATGCACAATCTCCTTGCTGGTCATCTACGACGTATATGCCTTCAGATACCTCTGCATGGGGCGTACAATTTTATTATGGTTACTTTGACACCGGATATAAAGCAGAAGATTTATTTTATGTGCGTGCCGTGCGCGGCGGGCAGTGATGGGTGGGTATGAATAATTTGTTTAAAGCATTTTTGTTTGTGTGGTTGTCAGGGACGGTATGTTTCTATGCCGGCGCATGCGGGAAAAAGTCGGGCGTAATACATACGGCTCCCGTGACACAGGATGTTAAAAGCCAATTATCATATGGCGAAACATTATACAGCAGGGGAGAATATAATCAGGCGGCAGGTGTTTTTAAAAAAATTTTAAAACAAGATCCCGGCAATGTGGATGCTCATTATCGACTGGGCGTTATATACGGGAAGCAGGGAGACATAAAAAAAAGCGCCGAAGAATTTTTAAATGTTGTTTCCCTTGACCCTGCCCATCATAAGGCGTTTTATAACCTGGGCGCGATTTATTCCTCCAAAGGGTCTTTGTATTCCGTGTCAAAGGCAGCGGATAACTTTAAGCGCTATCTTCGCCTTGATCCCTATTCGAAAAAAAGAAAACAGATTATCGACTGGCTTCAATCGCATGGACAAAAATTTGATAAAATTGAACCAGAAATCAGAACAAATAAGAATTATAATGTGTCTGCCGATAAAAACGATCTGATTTCTCAGGCCGATACCTATGTTGCGCAACAGGATTTTGATAAGGCAAAGAGTCTTTACCAGGCTGTTTTAGACAGGAACCCGAGAAACAGTACCGCTCTTTATAAGCTGGGGGTAATGTATATGAAACAGGGGGCGTTTGTGAAAGGACGAACCGAGCTGCTTAAAGCAATTTCGATTGATCCGGAATTGAGCAGGGCCTGTTTTAATCTCGGCGTACTCTATTCCACCCAAGGCGAAACCTATGATGTGGAAAAGGCGGCATTTTTTTTCAAAAAATATCTGACGCTCGATCCGGACGCGCCGCAAAAAGAAAACATCAATGCGTGGCTGAGTACCCATGAAGATATCAAAGCCGGTCTGATTTTTCATAATGATTCACAGGCGCCCGGCGCGACGTTTTCTAATGATTCTTTCGACAACTTTAAAACCTGGCTTGAGAATCAGGCCGGTGAAATCAGCAATGAAAAAGAAACAAATTAATAAAAAGGTGATTTTATGAAAAAAATAATCTTATCTCAAATTCTTGCCATCAGCCTGATATTATCCTCATATGCAATGGTTTACGCTAAAGACAAAACAAAAATACTCGTCATCATCAGTCCGGAAATATCTCAACAGGCTGTTATGTCTTCAGCTAAGGGGGTACAAATAGTCAATGAATATGGAAAGCAGGAAAGAGGATTGTTCGATCAACGGTGCATCCCAGCTGAAAATATGCTGGCTAAAGCATTGCTAAACAATAATTATCAGGTGATGACGTCAAGTGATCTGGTATCGACAAAAAAATTATCTGCCGCAGATATCAAAGAAGCAACTCTGGGAAATTTTGAAATGGTGCGCAAGGCCGCAATATTAAACAAGGCGAATGTGATTTTAAACGGCTTTATTGATTCTGAAGTAACATACGAAGAAGTGTTACAGATGAAGCTGACAAAAGTCGTCACAACATTAAGCTACAAGATTTATAAAACCGCTTCAGGCGATGTCATGTTTGTCGATAATAAGGTGTATACCGATGCGGGCAAATCACCAAAAACGCTTTTTAGCAATACATTAACCATGATGTCCGAAGATATTGCAAAAACCATAACCGGCAAAATTCCCGGCAAGGTTTCGGGCGATGAAATAAAACAAATCGCCAAACTCCAAAAAAAATATGATGCTAAAAAAACCGCAACGTCTGTTTCTGCAAAAAAATCTCTTGCCGGAAATGGGGGTAACGCCCCCCAGATTGTGATTGTAAACCCGCCTCTGGGACGCGGGTTTAGCATTGCGCAGAAAAAAAGAAGTGTAAAGATGGAGGGGATGGTCATTGATCGATCAAGCACCGGGATTAAATTTTTTAACATAAACGGAAAGCCGGTTGCCCTTGATGCGTCAGGGGGATTTACCTACGGCGTTGAGCTGGGGCCTGGAGATAACAGCTTTGAACTCGCCGCCATGAGCAATGACGGAAAGCTGGTGAAAAAAGAGATTTCGCTGTCTTTGACGGATGACAAGATACCACCGAAAATTCTGATTACCCAGCCGATTATTACCCGGGGGTTTACCACCATTGTGAAGGACCCTGCGGCGTCACACCTCACCATTAAAGGTGTTGTTGAGGATGACACCGAAGTTCTTTATATTAATGTGAACGGCAAGAAAGCGGTTATTGATAAAGATGGAAAATTTTCATCAGATGTGGCCTTTTCGCCGGGTGAAACAAAAATCAATATTGTGTCGGCGGATATTTTCGGCAATACCACAAAAAAGGAATTTCAGGTTTCAAAGGGCAAAAGAGGCCTGACCACGTCAATGACAAAAGATGCCAATCCAACAACCGCTTATAAACCGGTTTTGTGGGGACTTGCCATCGGCGTGTCAAAATACAGCACCAGTATGCTTGATTTAAAATACGCAGCCAATGATGTCAGGAGCATTGTTGACTTTTTTGAAAAACAAAGCGGTAAACTTTTTTCAGAAGTCCATTTTAAGATGTTAATCGATAAAAAAGTGACCAGAGACAATATTATTAACAGCATCACCACTCATTTGGGGAAAGCTGGCCCGGATGATGTTGTGTTTATTTTTGTGGCCGGACACGGAATTAAACACCGGCAGACCGGGTCCTACTATTTTGTCCCCTATGATGCGGATAATGACACCATTGTATCAAAAGGGTTGAGGATGTCTGACTTTGAAGAATCAGTGAATATTCTTTCAAAAAACGTAAATAAAGTCATTATCGCAATGGATACCTGTCATTCCGGTGCCATGGAGATCGGGCTGCGAGGGGGAATGAGCACTGAAAACATTGCCGAAACCCTAAAGCAAGCGTCAGGATTATATATTTTGTCCGCATCAAAAGGGGGAGAGGCGTCCATGGAAGGCGAAAAGTTTAAATTGGATCGTTCAGATTCCGGCCATGGGGTGTTCACCTATGCTCTGCTCCGCGGCATGCAGGGAAAAGCCAATTATGATAATGATATGTACATTTCATTAAATGAACTTTTTCAATATGTTTCCAGAGAGGTGCCCAAACTGACAGATGGGCGTCAGCATCCTTATTTAAAGGTTAGTGGGACGGATATGCCGTTAATCCTCTTAAAAAATTGACGGCTTTGTTTATTCATGGGCCGTAACTTTTACCATTGTGATGGAAATAAAAGGAACAAGATTTTTTACTGGATCAACAAAATTAATACCACAATAATTTCAATGCAAAAAAACTTACAAAAAGGAGAATGGGTTTGAAAAGGCGATATGAATTCATATTGGTCAATGGTGTTGTGGCCTTGTTTTTGATGTTTATGTTGTTCGGGTGCTCGGCGACACCGGTAAAGCCTGATGCCGCAAATGGAAAGTACGCACAGCAAAACGAAAAAGTGGACTGGTCACAATTTCCCGCACCTCCGGCAAAGAAGGAACTTGTTGCCGTGGCCGGGTTTGAAAATAAAAGCACGTATTCAGCCGATAAATTATGGGACACCTCTTCACAGATACTGGCGTCATCTTTGCTTCGATCCCATTATTTCAGGGTGGTTGAATGGGAAAAAATGAAACAGCTTTTTGACTGGGATACCTTAAGCCACGCCAGCCTGGTGAAAAGCCCCGAGGATTTGAAAAGGGCGCAGCGAATTTTGCTGTGCAAGTATTTTATTACCGGCTCCATCACCTATTTTGACGTCAACCAGCATGCCACGGTGAGCGCCTTCTCCAAAAACAAGGTTATTGATACGACCATCCGGGTTGACCTGCTTCTTCAGGATGCCGGTACCGGCGAGTATCTTTCCACCGGCACGGGAGAGCATATGGTGAGTCAGACCTATGAGGGCGGGATGTCCGGCGGGCAAACCGGCAGTTGGGACAGTCATTCCGCCGATAAAGCCCTGACCTTTGCGATTCACAAGGCTCTGCTTGAGCTGGTGGAAGGTTTTGATGGGATTAATAGAACAAAATGAGACCAAATAAATCAAAAGTCCTTATTTTCACGGTTTTCATTGTAATGATTGTGTGTATCGGCTTTGTGTACGCTGAAAATGCCAGTGACATAGAAACAAAGGAAACATGGTGGGTGGCCGATGATTTTGATCAATTTACGCCGCAACGAATCGCGGTTCTGCCCATGGATAATTTGTCCCTGGAACCTGATATTGAGAATGCTCTGTATCAGGAGGTGTATTTAAGGTTAACCGAAAAAGGTTATATTAAGATATCCGTTGAAAAAGTAGAGTCGGTGATGAAAAAACTCGGAATTCAGACCGCCGGCCAGCTTGCCGGCATTTCTTCCAAGCGTCTGGGGCGGGAGTTAAATTGTGATGCGGTGTTGATGGGACGAATCGATCAATCCGGCACAGTACACATGGGCGTTTATGATGCCCTGGTTGTTTCCTGTTCTTTAAAGCTGATTCATTGCGACACCGGTAAATCTTTATGGTCAACCGAACAATGGAGAGCCGCTCATCGACAGTGGCAGGCTGATCCGATAAATCTGCTGTTTAATTTTGTTGCCCATGAAACCGCTTCAAGAAGCAAACGTGTGGCATGGCTGGCCCAGGAAATGCTGAAAACCCTGCCAAATGGCCCGGTGAAGGTTGTTAACGACAATTTACTGGATCAGGCGATGCAGATTGAGGCAGGTGATTAGGTCCATTATTTGACATATAGCGCGTTAAAAAAATGGCAGGTGGTAAGACTTTGAAATTTATCAATTCAAGCTTATGGTTTGGTAGATTTTTTGCAATCGTGTTTGTCTTAATGGCAAGCACAATTGCATGGCCGACGGAAGTCGTTTCAAATTATGACGGAGTACGCTGTCTGACTTTAAGAGATGCGGTTGACATTGCCCTTGCCTCAAACCGTAATTTAATTGCTGTTTCCAATTTGTTTCAAAATTCCGATTTGTCTCTTCAGGCGGCCAGGTCAGCTTATGATCTAACAATTTATCCATCAGCAAATTTAGGAGCGTCTGACGGCAATGAAAATGTCGGCGCCGGTATTTTGCTGGATAAAAAATTTTATTCCGGCGTTGATATGACGATTTTCCCTTCTATTACACGTTCCAACGACATGCATTCCGGAGCGATTGGTTTTGCCTTAGGTGTCCCTCTGCTACGGGGGCGGGGAGAGGTGGTGAACCTTGATGCGATTAAAAGTTCGGCTTTTTCATTAAAATCAGCCGAACATTCATTGTATCAAGCCAGGATCAGCACTGTTATTGCAACCATATCCGCAATCTATAATATTATAGAACAAAAGGAGATTGCCCATCTGCTTGAAAACCAGGTGGCGGCCATGAAAGGGCATGCTGAAGCTGCAAATTTAAAAAAAGATGTCGGCCTTGCAACTGCAATGGATGTGTACAGGGCAATGATACGGTTAAAGGACGTACAGGATCAACTTTCAACGACACTCAATGATCTTGCAAGCGATCGGGATACCCTGAAAGGAATCCTCGCGTTGCCTTTGAGCGAACGAATTGAGGTGATTGCCCCCCTTGAATGGAATGATATTTCAATGCCGCTTGATGAGGCGGTTCAGACAGCCCTTGAAAACAGGATTGAGATCGTACATGCCAGAGATGCATTGGAAGAAACAGAGCGAAAAGCCCTTGTTGCCAAACATAATCTCCTTCCGCAACTCGATTTTGTCTTAGATTACGAACGTTATTCAAAGAACGATCATTTGAGCCAGGCAGCAAATTTAACCCAAGACCGGTGGAGTATAAATCTTGTCAGCACGACCGACTGGGCCAGAACCCGGGAAAAAACTACTTACCAGCAAAGCCTGCTAAATGTCAGGAACGCGAAGTTGGCCGTTGAATCTAAAAAGGATGAGGTTATTACAGAAGTCAGGCATCAGATTGAAATCCTGAAAAAGTGGAAGGAGCGGATTGAAATCAAAAATGATCAAATACGCCAGGCCGTAGGCAAACAAAAACTTTCAAGAATCAAATTTGACCATGGCATGGCTGATAATTTTGATTTGATTGAGGCGGAATCTGAACTTTTTCAGGCCAGGGCCAATCTGATATCTGTTAAAACAGAACTGATTGTCAACCAATACAAGTTGCGCTCGGTTCTGGGAATTCTTTTTGATCGTAAGGGGAAATTGAATCTTGGTTAAGCATTATTTAAAACGAATCTGTTTTATATTATGCGTTGTGATCCCGGCGGCATTGTTTATATCAGGACGGTTTATCGGGTCAGGTGCCAAAGACCAGGACGGTCGTATAACTCTGGCTGTAAAAAGATCATTTGATATCGAGGTAAATACGATCGGCTCTCTGGATGCGGCACGATCCCATATGATATCATCGAGTATACGGGGGGATCAGGGGAAAATTATTGATCTGGTTGCTGACGGTGCCCGTGTAAAGAAAGGGGATATTCTGGTCAAACTGGATTCCGCCCCTTTTGCAGAAAAAGTCAGTGGTTTGCAGGGGGATGTGGAGACCTTTGAATCTGCCGTTGAAGCCAAAAAGCAGATGCTGGAATGGGAGAAAAATAAGGTTGAACGCGATATCAAGACAGCAGAATTTAATTTAACAATCGCGCAGCTTGACAAAGAAAAACTGGTCAAAGGAGACGGGCCCCATGAAATTGCCCAGTTATCTGAAAATGCCGAGAATGCGAAAGAGAATTTAGATAAATACAGGTTATACTTAAACAGCTTAAACGATCTTAAAAAAGAGGGTTATGATTATCCGAGCGAGATCAGCCTTGCCCGGAATAAAATTAAAGAGTTGGATGAAAAATACAATTCAGCCCGGCAGAAACTGGAAAGTTACAGAGATCATATTTTTCCGCTTTTAAATCAAATGGCAACCGCCAAGATTGAAAAATGCGAGCAGGATCTAATCCAAACAAAAAAATGCGGTGCTTCAGAAATCGCCCAGGCCATTGCTGAAGCAGAAGCGACAAAAAGTAAACTTGCAACAATAAAAGGCGCTTTGAAACAAGCCAAGGCAGATCTTGAAAACACAACGATCACAGCGCCTTTTCCTGGCATCGCGATACTTTATAAAACTTATCGTAATGGCGAGAACCGAAAACCGCGCATTGGGGATTATGTTTTACAGAACCAGCCGATTCTCTATCTGCCGGATATTTCCGCCATGGTTGTCAGGACTCAGGTCAGAGAGGTTGATCTTTACAAAATCACTTTGAATCAAAGGGCTGATATCCGGGTTGATGCCTATCCGGGTACATTATTAAAGGGCACCATCAGTTTTATCGGTTCGCTGGCGACCGGACTTCATAAGCCGGGAATGGGTGGTAATTATTTTGCTGTAACGATTATGATTGACGGCGAGGATATTCGTTTGAGGCCCGGAATGACTGCTCGTGCTTCCATTTTAACGGATCAGGTAAAAAATGTGTTGGCATTGCCCCGACAAGCTGTTTTTGAGCAACGCAATGGCGCATATTGCTACAAGTATGAGGGGGGCTGGTTTAAAAAGACGGTCATTGGGACAGGGAGGCACAATGAAGACTATATTGAAATCATTTCAGGATTAAATGAAGCGGATAAAATCAGCCTTGTTAAGCCTGATCCGGATAAAATTATTCTGGTTGATTCATGAGTTTAAATTTAATTGAATTAAATGAAATTGATAAAGAATATCGCATTGGCGAAAACAAATTACATGTTTTAAGGCGTGTGACGTTACATATTAAGTCCGGCGAGTTTGTTTGTGTGACAGGCCCATCCGGCTCAGGCAAATCTACTCTGCTGCATATTATCGGATGTCTGGACAGACCCACCGCAGGGGACTATCTTCTTGACGGAGTTAATGTATTGAATGCCGGTGATGAATCGCTATCAAGATTGAGATCAAATTCACTGGGGTTTGTGTTTCAGACGTTTAACCTGATATCTTTTTTAACCCTTCTTGAAAATGTTGAACTCCCGTTTCTTTATTCAGATTCAAATATTGATAAAAAACATGCCAGACAAAAGGCCTTATCAGCGATTAAACGCGTCGGTCTTTCCGACCGGATTACACACAGGCCTTTTCAGCTTTCAGGGGGGGAGATGCAGCGGACTGCTATTGCGCGGGCCATTGCGATTAATCCAAAGCTGATACTTGCCGATGAGCCCACCGGAAATCTTGATTCTAAAACCGGGAAAAACATACTGGATATCTTGAAAAAATTACATGCAGACGGCACCACGATTATGATGGTAACCCACGACATGCAGGTGGCATCTGCCGCACAAAAGACAATTCAGATTCAAGATGGAAGCATTTGTTAAAAAAGTTAAATAAATATTTTCAAGTGGCAAATATTGCCACGCGTTGCATTTTAATGCATAAACTGCGGTCTGCATTGAGTCTTTGCGGTGTCATGTGCGGAGTTATGGCGGTTTTGACGATGGTGGCAATAGGGGAGGGGGCTAAAGAAGAACTTATCTCCCGCATCGAACAACTGGGAACAAAAAATATTTATATTAAGGCATCTCCGCTGACAAAGGCCAGGGAGCATGATGCCATTGAAAAATTATCAAGAGGGCTTACGATTTATGACCGGGGCAGGATAAAAGCGGGTTGTGTGTATGTAAAGGACATCGTTTGTGTAAAAGATGTTAAAGCCGATATTTTTGGGGTCAGCTCTGACGTTTCCCCCCGGATTATGGCATGCACGTCGGAATATGCGGCTGTACAGGGATTGCAGCCTGTTTTGGGACGGTTTTTTAAACCATCGGATGTGTCTGCCGGGGAAATGGTTTGTGTTATCGGTGACAGCATTGCAGACAGAATAGGTGCTGACGGTAATGTCGGGGGCCATATACAGATCGGCGGTCATGTATTTAAAGTAATCGGGCACCTGGGACGGGTTGAATGGAACCCTGATAAAAATGCCGTGATATCCGTTAAAAATTACAATGAGATGGTATTTATTCCACTTGGCCTGGACAGATTGTTTATCAATGAAGCATCCGCCGGTTCAATCAGCCGTTTGGATACCTTAACGGAGATGGTCGTTGCCGTAAAGGATATAAAGCATGTATTTGATGCAGGGGATATCATCAAAAGGGTGCTTGAAGTAACCCATAATGGGGTTAATGATTATCAGGTTGTTATTCCGGAAGAATTATTGATGGAAGCCAGAAAAACTCAAAAAACGTTTAATATGGTTCTTGCTGCAATCGGTTCGATTTCATTATTGGTTGGCGGCATAGGGATAATGAATATCATGCTGGCGACCGTGTCCGAAAGAACCAGGGAAATAGGAATCAGGCGGGCTGTGGGAGCCACCAAAAATGATATTATTATACAATTTCTGGCAGAAACAATACTCCTTACATTTTCAGGCGGTATAATAGGCGTTGTTTTTGGCGTGATAGTCGTATTTTTTATTTCAATTTTTGCGAGCTGGCCGATCATGATCACGACCTGGGCGATTCTGCTGCCATTAATACTTTCCGTAATAATCGGAATTTTTTTTGGGTTATTCCCGGCCGTAAAAGCATCTGCCATGGATCCGATTACCGCATTGCGGTATGAATAAAGAGGAGAGAGACTTTTGCCTATAACATCTTTCGGATATGGGACTGATGTCGGCGTTTCCCGTGACAGAAACGAAGACAGTCTTTGTGTGTTGCCTGATATCGGCCTGTGGGTGGTTGCCGATGGAATGGGCGGATATAAAAGCGGAAATATCGCCAGCCGGATGACGGTTGAAAAATTGAAGGATAATATTGAAAAAGGGCTTTCCCTGTCGGAATCCATAGCAAACATCCATCATGATATATTAACAGCCGCCGGCTCCGATCCTGAAAAAAAAGGGATGGGGTCAACCGCTGTTGCCATGAAAACAAACGGTCTTAATTATGAAATTGCATGGGTGGGTGACAGCCGGGCTTATCTGTGGAATGGAAATACCTTGAAACAGATTACCAGAGATCATTCCTATGTTCAGGATCTTCTTGACAAGGGGGTGATTGATAAAAAAGATGTGGCTGATCATCCCCAGCGCCATGCAATTACGCAGGCGTTGGGTGCGGAAGGGCTTGAAAATGTGGATGTTGATGTTATTTACGGGATTTTTTACAAGAATGAAAAAATCCTGTTATGCAGCGACGGGCTCACGGGTGAAGTCGATGATGATCAGATAGCATCGATTTTGTCTGATGAAAATTCTCCCCAGGCGGCAATTAACCGGTTGATTGACACGGCTAAAACTAATGGCGGTTCAGATAATATCACCGCAATACTGATATCAGCCCCCGATGATGCGAAGGTAAAAGAAAACAGCGAAATTACAGCGCCGCTTAAATCTGAAACATTAATTATCAGTAATAAACAAAATCCTTATCCATTTGTTCAATGGATTATAATTTCAATCTTGTTTCTGACCATTATTATTTTAACGGTTCATTTGTTTTATAAATAGAAGGGAAAATCAGCAATGCCGCCTGGAATTAAAGTTAAAATCAAAAAAGGCAAAGCAATAAATACTGATTTTTATTTTACCGGCACCTTTCAAATCGGAAGATCAGAAGAATGTGATATTCAGATACTGGAAGATGTGGTGAGCCGGGCACATGCAAGGGTAAGTTTCAGCGATGGGCAATGGTGGATATCTGATCTTCAAAGCGGCAACGGTGTCTGGATTAATGACGAAAAGATTGACCATGCGCCCCTTAAAAATAACATAAAGGTTGAGTTGAACCAGGGCGGTCCGGCACTTTTTTTTATCATAGAAGAAGATAAGCCGGTAAAGAAAAAGAAAAATATCGCCCCGGGAAAATTACAAGAGAATTCTTTGACCGTTAAACAGTATGAAGAGCATTATTTCACCGATTCACAGGCGGACGACATCGGACAGCATACCATGATGGTCCGGCGTGCATATGCGAGCGTTAAGAAGAAACAAAAACGGATGTATCTTGGGATTATCGCAATTACTGTCGGTCTTTTTTTGGTTGCCGGGACCTATGCTGTTTTAAAGCATCTGGAAATACAGGAACAAAAAAAACTGGCCAGGGAAATCTTTTATTCCATGAAATCGTTTGAGCTTGATCTGGCTGATATTTTAAAAGCTGTCAGGACGAGTCAGGATGCAAAGCTAAAAGAAAATGTCGAAACATACAGGGATAAAATCAAGGAAATGGAAGAACAATATGACCGGTTTATCAGTTCCCTTCATATATATGATGATGCAGTCGATGAAGAAAGCAGGCTTATCTTAAAAATGGCAAGGACATTTGGTGAATGTGAGATTAATATCCCTGAAGGCTTTAGCAAAGAAGTTTTAAATTATATCAACAAGTGGAAATCCACAAAAAGACTGGAAAACGCGCTTAAACGGGCCAGGGCGAAAGGGTATATATCCCAAACCATTGAAGCCATGAAAGCCAATGATCTGCCACCCCAGTTGTTTTATCTGGGGCTTCAGGAGAGCAACTTTAATGTTTCTGCCTGTGGGCCGAAAACCAGGTTCGGCATTGCTAAAGGCGCATGGCAGTTTATTCCTTCAACCGCCAGAGAATATGGTCTGCGTATCGGTCCATTGGAACATAAACGTGTCTATGATGCGCAGGATGAACGGCACGATTTCGGAAAGGCAACCCGGGCGGCAGCAAAGTATCTGCGGCATATTTATGATAATGAGGCCCAGGCATCGGGGCTTTTAGTGATTGCTTCTTATAACTGGGGCCAGGGACGGGTGATCAAACTAATCAAGAAAATGCCGAAAAATCCGAGGGAGAGAAATTTCTGGCGTATTTTAAGAGAGAATCGGGAGAAAATTCCGAAGGAGACATACGATTACGTATTTTATATTTTTTCAGCGGCTGTTATCGGAGAAAATCCACGATTGTTCGGTTTTGATTTCGATAATCCGCTGTCCCTGTCATAAAAATTTCAACACTATATGAGCAGGGGTGATAACCATACCAGTTTCCAGAAATATAATGTTCCTGTTTAAAAATTCAGGTGACAACATATTATATGACCTGAATTTTGAGTGGAATGAGTAAAAAGAGACGGCGGGCGGTTTTTCAATTAAAATTTTGGACAGATGATTTATTTTTTTGTTGAATTATACCGCTTATCCTGAAAAATTTCATCTGAAAGAAGGATGGCTTCCGACACCTGACGCATTGTTTTTCTTGAATTCATGCTTTGTTTCTGGATCCATCGATACGCCTCATCCCCTTTCATGCGGCGGCCGGCCATCAGCACCTCTTTTGCTTTTTCGATTAATTTTCGCGATTCTAATTCTTCTTCAATAACCTTGGCTTTAACCATGAGTTCCGTATTTAAAATTGCGACGGCTGCCTGGTTTGCAACGGTTGTTAATGCATTTACTTCTGTTTCCGAAAAATCATAGGGCACGGATGTAAAACAGTTTAACACGCCGACAATTTTTTTATTTTGTAATTTTAACGGCACGCCCACCATGGACACCAGCCCTAATTTTTTTGCCATTTCTTTTTCCTTGAAACGATGACTCTTTCTTACATTTTTGATCATCAACGGTTTTTTCCGTACGGCCACGTAGCCGACAACACCCTCATTAAGGTTCAGGGACCGGTCCTTAATATATTCCGGCTCAATCGCCTGGGTGGCTTTTAAACGGATCTTCGGCGGATTTTCATTCTCATCAATCAGCCATAATGAACAAATTTCCACACCAATCATTTGAGCAGTAAGTAAAACAATCAGCTTGAGCAGGTCTTCAAGGAACAGGTCGGAAGTTATGGCCCGGCTGATATCCATCAGCGTTTTTACGTATTTGTCGTGGGTTTGTTGTTCTGTTTCTTTCATGGGATTATTTTTGGCAGAAATTATTGAAAAAATCAATTACCTTATTTTCAACCTGCTCAGAAAACACTTTTCAATTGAACCAGCATATTGTATGTTTCCGGTAATCTGATTTATAACCTTCTGAATATTTTTATACTTGGAGCATCAAAAAATGAATGTTTGTATTGTCGGTACCGGTTATGTAGGGCTTGTGGCAGCTGCTTGTTTTGCAGAGATGGGAAACCATGTCTATTGTGTGGATATTAACACGGCGGTTATTGATACATTGAAAAACGGCGGTATTCATATTTACGAACCCGGCCTTGAGGATATTGTTCGCCGTAATATTGCTGAAAAAAGATTGATTTTTACATCAAAGATAGAAGAGGGGATTAAGGAATCACTGTTTATATTTAACTGTGTCGGTACCCCGCCGAACCCTGATGGGTCCTGCGATCTCTCATATGTTTTGAATGTTGCCGCACAGATCGGGCAGAACCTGTCTGATTATAAAATTGTTATTAATAAATCGACTGTCCCGGTGGGTACGGCTGACAGCGTCAAAGAAATTATTCAAAAAGAATTATTAAAACGGAATCTGAATATCGAATTTGACGTGGTGTCAAATCCTGAATTTCTCAAAGAGGGTGGGGCGGTCAATGATTTTATGAAACCGGATCGTGTAATTATCGGTACGGATAACCCTGTTGCTGCTGATTTAATGAAAGATTTGTATGCGCCGTTTGCCAGGAGCCGGGACAAGCTTATTATTATGGGCGTACGAAGCGCTGAGATGACCAAATATGCGGCAAACTGCATGCTGGCCACAAAGATATCGTTTATTAATGAAATCGCAAATATTTGCGAATCTGTGGGGGCGGATATCAAAAATGTTCGGATCGGGATCGGTGCTGATCACCGAATCGGTTATCATTTTATTTATCCAGGGGTAGGGTATGGCGGTTCATGTTTTCCCAAGGATGTGAATGCCCTGATTAAAACCGCATTTGCCAATGATTACACGCCTGAACTTCTCATATCAGTTGAAGCCGTGAATAATCGGCAAAAATTGATGTTATCACATAAAATCAAAAAGTATTATGCAGCAAAGGGGGGGGTAAAAGGCAAAACACTTGCGGTCTGGGGCCTTGCATTTAAAGCCAATACCGATGATATCAGGGATTCGGCCGCCATTGAGATTATTCGTGATTTAACGGCTGCCGGTATGAATGTGAGGGCTTATGATCCGGCTGCCGGCGATAATGCCGGAAAAATTTTTGCTGATAATAACCTGGTTGATATTGTTGATGATCAGTACAATATGTTAAACAACGCTGATGCGCTGGTTGTTGTAACAGACTGGAATCAGTTTCGAAATCCAAATTTTAATTTAATCAAAAAATCCTTAAATGAGCCCGTAGTCTTTGACGGCAGGAATCTGTATTCGTCCAGACTTGCTTCAGAAGTCGGCTTTACTTATTTTAGTGTCGGCCGGCCGGCTATTGGTTGATGAATATTCTCTGCATTCTCATCTCTTCTTTTTTATGCATCCTGTGTTTTCCCAAATTCAGTCTGTGGTGGATTTCTTTTGTTGCGCTCATCCCTTTTTTCTTTGCATTGGAAAATGCAAAAACGTCCCTTAAACAAATTTTTTACGGAATTTTATGGAGTGTTTTTTTTGGCTGCGGCATGGGCTACTGGGTCTATTCCACACTCATAAATTACTATGAAGTACCGTTCGCCAAAGCGGTTCTGTTTTTTATTCTATGTCTGATCTGCCCGATTATATTGATTTATGGGAGTTTTACTTTTTTTTACCGGTTTCTGTATAAAGATTCTCTTTTTTTCTATGCACTGGTGGTGCCGTCAGTCTGGGTTTTGGCAGAGTATTTAAAAGAGCTGATTCCTTTTATGATCCCGTGGGGGGGGCTGGGTTATGCACTCATCCCTTTTTCCGGGTTTATTCAGATCGCTGATATTGTCGGCGCGTATGGCGTGACCTTTATTGTTGTAATGGTCAATTCACTGCTGTGGTGTTTTCTACATCGAATGCGAACAATTCGTACCTCCGGCGGAGCCAATAAAATATTACTGCCATTGATTCTGAGCTTTCTGCTTATTGCTATCCCTGTGATTTACGGGAAATATAAACTTAATGCGATGAATAATGTTATTGGCAATCTTTATGAAGAGAACCATGACACGCATGCCGTTTTGATCCAGGGAAATTTCAGCCTCAAAGAACGCTGGAGCGGGATGGGTTTTTATCACCGTGTATCAAGATATCTCGAAATGACGGGCAAAGGAAAAGATATCGGCGAACGGGTCATTATCTGGCCGGAAACCACTTTAAATTCATCCTCAAAGCTTAATGATAAGCTGTTTATGGAAATGATGCGATTTATCGGTAAAAATTCGCTTTTGATTTCAGGTGGATTAAAACAGGACAAGGATGCCGGGGATGTTTATAATTGCGCTTATTTTATTTCAGGCCAGGGCCATCTGTCGCGATATGATAAGCATATTCTTCTTCCGTATTCAGAAACATCTCCGCTTATCGATTTGCTGGATACCTATTATTCCGCACCCAGCGAATTTAAACCGGGGAAAACCACGGTAAGTATTAAAACACCCATAGGCCGCGTGGGGACTTCCATTTGTTTTGAAATTTTATATCCCGGATTTGTCCGTCGATCCGTCAAAGACGGCGCACAATATCTTGTAAATATTTCCAATGATTCCTGGTTTGGGGATTCCCCCATGCCCTATGCACATCTGGATGGATCGCGCATGCGGGCAATTGAAAACAGACGCTTTTTGCTTCGTGCATCAAACAGCGGTATTTCCGCAATTATTTCACCGGTTGGAAAAATAATCAGGCAAAGCCGTTTGTTTGTACAACAACGCGTTGATGGAAAATTTGTAAAGCTTGACCAGATGAGTTTTTACACGAAATACGGAAATCTGGTTTTGTATGGCGCGATTTTGTTTTTGCTGATTGTTTTGATACAAATGATTATAAAGGATTAACGTTTTTGTGGATGTTCTTTCTTCAACCGCTCAAGTTCCAATCGCATGGTTTCCCTTCTTCTAAAAGCGTCCGCCTCATCGCCGAACATTTCATTCTGAAGTGTTTGAATCTGAGCACTTCTTTTTTCTTCACTCAATTTTTTATCTTCTAAAATCTGTTTTTCCTTTTCCCGATAGTCCAATTCATTTTGTTTTTCTGCAGCTATCTGCCGATCAACATCCTCAAGCCGTTTCACAACTTCGGGTGTAAAAAATTCATTTCGGAATTCTATATCTTTTTCCCTGCGTAGTTGATCAGATGCCATCTCTTCGAAATCTTTTTTGTATATTCTTATTTTTTCTTTGTATCTGTTGTAGTTATTCGGATGATCCTCAACAGCATCCGCATCTTCCCCCCACATATCCTGGTTCAATTTTTTAAGCTGCTCTTCCTTTTCTCTGCCATAAAGGCTATCATTTCCCACAATATCAGCACGCCTGAAGGCATATTCTTTTGCTTTCACATCTGCACCAAAAAGTTTATCCGCAAGTTCTACACCCAGCCTGTCTCTTCTGAACTCCTGGATCTGTTTTAATGTTTCAATGGCTTCTTGGGTTGACTTCGCGCTGGTTAAATTTCTAAATTCTTCCAGTAAATCCATTTCACAGGTTAAATACTTTTTATAGGTTTCAAAGAGTTCCTGGGCTTCAGATGCTGAAAATTCAGAAAACAAATATTTTTTAACCTGGTCAAAATGTTCTCCCAGGGTAGAACTTTTTCGAAATAAATGTTCAAGATGCTTAAAGTATTTCATGGTCGTGTATGAATTGATCAGACCCTGGGCAAAAATTTTTTTCAGATCAAGGCTCGCGTCCTGGCTGGTTGCATCCTCGGAATCAGAACCAAATTTAAATTTTGCTGCCTCGGAGCTTGCCGGGTTTTTTGTTTCAGATTTATGTGCCAGGGCTCTTCGTGATTTTTTAACATCATCCAGGCTTATATTATAGCTTTTGTCAAAGATATATTCTGGTTGTTCATTCTCCTTCGGAAAAAGCCAGTACCCTAAAATAAACAGGAGTACAAAAATTCCGATAATCGCAATAATTTTTTTGTTTTTTATTTCCATTCCAGAGCCTCCTGAGAATAAAATATTAATCATAAATTATCAGCTAAGACTGATAGCAATTATCGGGGTGTTGAGCAAGTTATAAAAAAAGGGTACCTGAAAACAGGTACCCTTTTTGATTGGATGTGTTAATTTGTCAGATTGACAAAAAATCAATCAGGTGGAGACAAAAAACAGGCAAAGCATTGCAGCTGTTTTTTAATATCCCCAGTCTTTTAATTCACTGACAAGATCAACATAGAAATCTTCTGCGTCAAAGCCTGGTGTTACGCCCAAAAGCTGATTGACCATATTCAGATGGTCGCATCCGGCACTATACCAGGACGCATCTTCCGTGCCTCGGAAATTGCCCCACTTAGCGCTGTTAACACTTACCAGACCGTCATTAGCACCTTCGGTGGCAAGAAGAATCGGCCATGTTGCGGCAAAATACCAGTTCCGGGCATCGACCGCCATCATTTTGATTTTTGCAGCCCAGCTTTGATAATAAATACCAGGCATATTTGGATTTTGAGGGTTGAATGTATTAATCATATAGGAGGTGGTAACATCGTAGCCATTTTGCGTGCTGTTCGGATCAGTGTCTCCGAAAAGATAAGCATAGACAAAATCGAGTGTTGGCCCGAGAAGGCTCACGACGTTATCATCATACATGACCACATCGGCAACTGAGCTGCCTCTATGAGGGCCGCATAGACTGGTATATGAAGCGACTTTTGAGGAGATGCCAAGGTTTGAAATCGCATATCGGGTATAAATCGTCCCATGAGAATGTCCAATGATATTTGCTTTTGCTTTTCCTGAAATTGAAAGAATCTGCAGAAATTGATTTTTAAAGTCCGCTGCTTTATTTGCAGTGCTGTC
>JAOZOL010000176.1 GCA_029933295.1 Desulfobacterales bacterium
TATTTAAAGGAGGAGAAACATGAATAAAGTATTATTTGTTTTAATTTTATCGGGCTGCTTTCTTTTTTCAGCTCAGGCATTCGCCCATTTTGGCATGATCATTCCATCTGATTCCATGGTCATGGCCGAAGATAACCACACCATCAATATTTCACTCTCTTTTTCTCATCCGTTTGAAGGCAATGGAATGGACATGGAAAAACCGGAATTATTTTTTGTGATGGAAAACAGCAAACAAAAAGATATGACACCGAAACTTGCGCCTTCAACCGTCATGGACCATAAAGCATGGAAAGCGTCATATGCAATAAAACGCCCCGGTGTATATGTTTTCTGTACGGAACCCAAGCCTTACTGGGAACCCATGGAAGACTGCTTTATCATTCATTATGCCAAAACTGTTGTTGCCGCGTTCGGCATTGATGACGGGTGGGATGCGGAAGTTGGCTTAAAAACCGAAATTGTTCCTCTTTCAAAGCCATACGGCCTTTATGCCGGCAACCTGTTCCAGGGAGTTGTAAAATTAGACGGCCGACCGGTCCCGTATGCAGAAGTTGAAGTGGAGTATTATAATAAAAACAAAAAAGTTGAAGCTCCCACGGACTATATGATCACCCAGACCATAAAGGCCGATGGGAACGGAGTGTTCTCCTATGCGACTCCCCGTTCTGGCTGGTGGGGGTTTGCCGCATTAAACACGGCTGATTATAAACTTAAAAAAGATGGGATACCAAAAGATGTCGAACTGGGAGCGGTTATCTGGGTGGAGTTTCAACCGTGGTTGGAAAAATAGGCGCTAACTTTATCAAAGGATGGGGCATGAAAAAGGTTATTTATTTTACGATATTTTTATATATGATGGGATTGCTGTTTGCCTGCCCGGGATGGTCGTTACATGAAAAATCTGCTGAGACCCGTATTGAAGAGCTTTCGCAACGGATTGAACAGCTGGAAAAGCAAACCAATAAAACAGACGCGTTTTTTCGCTGGTTTGACAAGATTACCATAAGCGGGCTGCTGGAAGTTGAAGCCGGTTATAACAAATTTGACCCCAACGCTTCCGGAGAAAGGGGTGAAGAATCGAGTGACATTGTTCTTGCTGCATGTGAATTGGGTATAGATGCGGCATTTAACGATCATATTGCAGGTCATGTATTGTTTTTATGGGAGGAAGACGACACGGAACCCGTGGATCTGGATGAAGGCTTTATTTCCCTTACAGGAACTGAACAGATACCTGTTTATCTTCATGCCGGCAGGCTCTATGTACCGTTTGGCAATTATGAATCGTTTTTTATCAGTGACCCGTTTACCCTTGAACTCGGTGAAACCCGCGAGAGTGCAGTTGTTGTCGGATACCATAATGATATTCTGAATATCAGTGCGGGCGGGTTTAACGGTGATGTGGATGAAACAGGAGCAAAAAACCATATTGAAAGTTTTTTTGCAGGCGCTGAATGGAGTCTTCCTGAAGACGTAATTCCTGATTTTAATCTTGCCGCAGGAATTTCTTATATTTCAAATATTGCCGACAGTGACGGATTATCTGATGTAAACGATTTGGATGAAGACGGCGATCCTGATGGGATCAGAGATTATGTCGGCGGATTTTCAGGACATATTTCAGCATCTTTTAAAGACAGTGTTTTTTGTGTTGCGGAATATGTCTGCGCAGTGGATGATTTTGAAGATGGCGAATTACAATTCGAAGGCGTGAATATCAAACAACCAAAGGCATGGACTGCTGAGATCGCTTATGTGACACCTTCTGATATTGGATTCGGTATTCAGTATGAAGGCACCGATGATTGTGGTAAGTTCCTGCCGGAAGTGAGCTATGGCGGTGTTGTTTTTTGCTATCCGTTTGAAAACACTTATGTGGGCGTGGAATATCTCTATCAGGAATATGAAAATAATGATAAGAATGAAGTGGTTACGGCACAGCTGGCCTATGAATTTTGACCAATAGGGAGAAAAATATGCATATTTCAGAAGGAATTCTGTCCGGGCCGGTTCTTTTTTCCGGTGCGGCGCTGGCAGCAGCCGGAACCGCCGCAGGACTCAAACAACTCGATTATGACCGCATCGCCCAGACCGGCATCTTGTCTGCTGCCTTTTTTGTGGCGTCCTTGATTCATGTTCCTTTAGGTCCGACGAGCGTTCATTTGATTTTAAACGGCGTTGTGGGCCTTTTGCTCGGCTGGGGCGCTTTTCCGGCGATCCTGGTTGCGCTCCTGTTACAAGCTCTTTTTTTTCAATTTGGCGGACTGACCACCCTTGGGGTTAATACTGTTGTCATGGCTCTTCCCGCGGTGATTTGTTATTATTTGTTTTCGCCATTTATAAATAAAAATCAGACAATTGCCATTATTAGCGCCTATGCGTGCGGTTTTTTCTGCGTATTTTTAAGCGCCTTATTGGTTGGTGCAGCGTTGATGTTTACAGAAAAAAATTTTTTTGAGATTTCCACGATGGTCGTCGCCGCCCATCTTCCGGTCATGATTATTGAAGGTTTTATCACAATGTTTTGTATTCTTTTTTTAAAAAAAGTTAAGCCTTCCATGATCGTTCATTAACGGGATTTATATTATGAAAAAATTATTTTTATTAAAATTAAATTGCTTTAAATATTTTTCTTTTTTTACACTGTTTTTGCTTATTGTTTTTTCAGCGGATTTTGCGTCTGCCCATCGGGTGGTTATTTTTGCCTGGATGGAAGGGAATATGGTGTTCACCCAAAGTCAGTTTTCCGATGGTAGAAAAGTTTCCAACGGTCTGGTTCAGGTTTTTGATTTTAAAAATAATCTTTTGCTTAAAGGAAAGACAGACCCAAATGGCGATTTTTCTTTTAAAATTCCAAAGATTACCGCTTTAAACATTGTTTTAGACGCTGGAATGGGACACCAGGGACATTGGAAATTGTCTGAAAAAGAGATAAAATCTTCTATGGGGGAAAATGATCAAAAATCGGTTCCAGAAAAAAATACCCCCCGGATGGATATAACTTTTCAAAAAGAGCCGTTGCTTTCAACAAAAGGAGAAAACAATAAAACTCCGGATTCAGCGGTACTGGTGGATAAAAAGCAACTGGAACAAATGATTGAAAAAATTCTGGATAAAAAAATTCATCCCATTACCCGAATGCTGTCCCAAATGCAGGACAAAGGTCCGACTGTTAACGATATTTTCGGCGGCATAGGCTATATTTTGGGTTTGATGGGGGTGGCGGCGTATTTTTTATCCCGTAAAAAAGAATAATTATGATTGAAGAACCCTTTGCCTCTGGAAATTCCATTATTCACCGGATCGATCCGAGATTTCGGGTAGCTGCTGCAATATTATATTCTTTTACGGTTGCTTTATGTTATCAATTCCAACCGTTAATCGTTGCTCTGGCTGTTGCCCTGTTGTCTGTTATATTTTCCGGTGTTGGTTTAAAAACCGTATTCAAACGGCTGATAGTCGTGAACGGTTTTATCCTTTTGTTCTGGATCGTTCTCCCGTTAACCTATAAAGGAAAGATCCTTTATTCCCTGGGGCCGGTCGATATTTATCTGGCCGGAATTGTGTTTGCCGCGAAAATTACCTTAAAATCCAACGCTATATTATTGATATTAATATCATTGATCGCCACTATGACTTTTGCCACCCTGGGGCATACGTTAAGCCGGTTCAAGATGCCGGATAAACTGGTTTTTCTGCTCATGATTACCTACCGTTATATTTTTGTTATCGCCCAGGAATATCAGAAAATTATCAGATCCATCAAAATTCGCGGATTTAAACCCAAAACCACGCTGCATACCTACAAAACATTTGCATATGTTGTTGGCATGTTGTTAATAAAAGCATCTGAACGGGCGGACCGGGTTTATAACGCCATGCGGTGCCGGGGCTTTACGGGTAAATATAACAGTTTATCCGATTTTCAGATTAATATTCAAAGCTTTATTTTTATATTAATTATGACAGGATTCACCATTGGCATAATTCTTTTGGAAATACAATATCATGGATAATCGTCAACCGATCATTAAACTCTCCGGGATTAATTTTTCATATTCTGCAGATTCATCGGTTTTAAATAATCTTGATTTTACATTTTATGATAATAAGGACAGGGTCGGGTTTATGGCGCCAAACGGCAGCGGTAAAACAACCCTTTTTCATTTAATTATGGGACTGCTGCGTCCTGATTCCGGAACCATTGAAATTTTCGGCAAAACCATGCAAACTGAAAAGGATTTTGCACAAATACGACATAGAATCGGTCTGTTGTTCCAGGATGCGGATGATCAGTTGTTTTGCCCGACGGTTTTGGAAGATGTGGCTTTCGGGCCGCTCAACATGGGGAAATCAAAAAAAGAAGCCATTGATATATCAAGGCGCACACTCAACTTCCTGGGGCTTTCAGATTTTGAAAACCGGATTACCTTTAAATTATCCGGGGGAGAAAAAAAACTGGTGTCTTTAGCGACGATTCTTTCCATGGAGCCTGAAATACTCCTCCTTGATGAACCATTGACCGGGCTGGACACAAAAACCCAGTCAATCATTATTGATGTTCTTTCTAAAATGAATATGTCGTATATTATAATTTCCCATGATATTGAGTTTCTCAAGACCACCACCAACAGGATATGCTCCATGAAGCATGGAAAAATTATAGTTGATGATGAAGTTTATGTGCATCATCATGATCATGCGCATACACTGGGCAATGTTCCCCACAAACATCGATGACAAAGCAAAAAGCCCAACTTCTGCGTTGCGCTGCGTCCTTCGTCATTTCAGCGTACGAAAAGTACGCATCATGACTCAGGACTTGCGCGCCTTGAATTTGAACTTTTTTCTTTGCCATCAACAGCAGTAAGGAGAAAAAAATATGAAAAAGATGATTCTTTTACTGGTTTTTTTATTGATTGCCGGAAGTTTTGGGTTTGTTTGTAACGCAGAAGAAAAACAGGCGGATATGCCTCGGGTTCTTCTGGAAACCAATTACGGTAAAATTGTGATTGAAGTCAATCCAAAAGCAGCTCCCAGGACAGTTGATAATTTTCTTGCCTATGTGAGTGACGGTTTTTACGATGGCACCCTCTTTCATCGGGTGATCAAGGGGTTTATGATTCAGGGCGGCGGATTTACAGAAGCGATGCAGCAGAAACCCGCGAGAAAATCTGTTATAAATGAAGCGGATAACGGGCTTAAAAACCGGCGCGGTACAGTCGCCATGGCCCGGACATCGGATCCTCATTCCGCCAGTTCTCAATTTTTTATCAATACAGTTGATAATGCTTTTTTAGACCATAAAGACAAAACAGCTCGGGGATGGGGATATTGCGTGTTTGGTCATGTTGTGGAAGGGATGAAGGTTGTGGACGCTATCGAGGCGCAACCGACAACGGTAAAGGGTATCGGAAGAGATGTGCCGGTTTCACCGGTTATCATTAAACATGCATCGGTTGTCAAGAAAATCGGCATATAACCTGCTTTTATCGTTAAGATATATTTCAAAATAGATGCAGAGAAATAATGTTGACTTTTTTTAGATTTAATGCTTTCGTAACAGGGTGTTTGTAATATGAATACT
>JAOZOL010000586.1 GCA_029933295.1 Desulfobacterales bacterium
TTTACTTGTCACCCTTGCCGAGGAATTGCCGGTGAATGAAGCCATGGAATTTTACTGCCTGGCAGAAGACGAGCTTCATATGCCGGTTGCCGCCACATTTATTAATTGTGTCTATCCTGTTTTATTTGACAAGGATGAAGTGCGGCAAATAAAGCGCATGAAAGACCAATTTGAAGCAAATCTGCCCAACCCTCACCATGTCATTCTGGAAACGGCATTGCGCCAGATCAACCGTCGAAACATACAACAAACATATATAGATCGGATCAGGGCTAAAACAACCGGCCATGTGAGGGAAATTCCGTTTTATTTTACAAACGATTTGACGCTGATACATATCGAAGAGTTATTATGATAAACCGTATAGGTGATCCGGATGGACCAAAGATTATTGTCTGTTGCGGCAGCGGTGGGGTGGGCAAGACAACGCTTTCTGCGGCAATCGGTTTGTACGGAGCGTTGTCCGGTAAGAAAACCATTGTTTTAACCATTGATCCGGCCAGAAGGCTTGCAGACTCACTCGGTTTAAAAGATTTTAACGTTGATGCCCAGCGCGTACCCCTTGAACAGCTCTCAGATATTCCCCGGCCTTTTGAAGGTCAACTATATGCCATGATGCTGGACGCCAAACGAACCTTTGATCATTTGATCGCACGATATGCACCTCCTGAACTGCAAAATACCATTCTCAAAAACCGCTATTACCAGCATTTATCAAATAATATGGCAGGCTCCCATGAATACATGGCCATGGAAAAACTTTATGAAATTTACCATCAGGATAAATATGACCTGATTGTTTTAGACACGCCGCCCAGCCGCCGGGCCCTTGATTTTCTGGAAGCACCAGGCAAGCTTTTAAATCTTCTGGGGCATAATTTTTTTTTAAAAATGTTTCGGCCATACCTGCACGCCGGTCGATTGGGGATGCGCGTATTCAACATACTGGCATACCCTGTATTGCGGGCAGTCGGCAAAGTGATCGGAAAGCAGGTTCTGGAAGATCTGGCCGGATTTATGCAGTTGTGGAATGATGTCTTGTTTGAAGGTTTTAGCCGCCGGGCTGAAACGGTTAAAACTTTACTTTCAGGCAATATGACGCTTTTTCTGGCAATTGCCACGCCCCAGCATTTACCGATGACAGAAGCGGTTTTTCTTTATGAAAAACTTTCCCGGAACAATATGCCGTTTGGGGGATTTATTATTAATCGGGTTCATGTGCTGGAAAATCAGGAGCTGTTTGATACTGATCGTCACGGTATGGCAGAATTTTTTAACAAGAAATCCATTGATGATAGATTGGCGGAGAAATTGGGCATCACTTTTAACAATTATATGAAAATGTCTGAAAGTGATGCCCACGCAATCAATGACCTGATTAATAAAATAGGCTCAAACGTCGATATACTCCAGATACCGGT
>JAOZOL010000587.1 GCA_029933295.1 Desulfobacterales bacterium
AGTCACTGGTATGTTTGGGACTTGTTTTGTGCTAATGGCAACTGAAAGTAAAAAGGCATCAGAATGAAAACGGCTCCAATGAAAATTAAAGACGGTATTGTCTTATTTTCGGGAAAGATGTCCCGCCATCTCATGCTGGAGCCGATTGTCAGCAACACCTATTTTCTTGAGGACGAAGATGAGATGTTCATTTTTGATCCTTCCTGCGGTAAAAAGATAGCAAAAAGCGTTAAATCACACATGCGAACCCGGCGCAAGGCCGGGGTGAAATGGAAAAAGGCTGTTCTTGTCGCAGGTCACTCTCACATAGACCATGCCAACAACTTTTATTTGAGCGACCTGACAGGGGCAGGGGAGACCCATATCTACGTCCATGAAGCCGGATTTAAGGGCGGCAGGGTCAGCAACGAACCGGTAGCCTTTATCAGAAACATGATTGAAGAATCAAAAAAATACTACAACCCTTATCTTGCGTTTTCTTTTCCATACAACCTGCTCATGTACCCCTTTGCGGCACTCGACGTATTCTTCCCGGATTTAGCAGTTAAACTGTTCAGCCGCATAGGCGCCATTCCCTGGCCGGATCCGGTAAACGGAAAGGTCCAGCCTGAGCCACTCATTCAGGACGATGCAGAGGTGATGAATTTTGGGAATATAAGCATAAAAGGCTGGAGAGTAGGCAAAAAAATCATTTTATCCACACCAGGGCACAGCCCCTGTTCCGTATCATTATTCTGGCCCGAGAAAAAAGCCTTGTTTGTAAGCGATGCCGACTGGATCGGGAATCCCGTTTTCATGTCCAGTTCCATGAAAGATTGTATCGACAGCCTGGAAAAAATAAAAGTGCTCACCAATGCAGGCAAGGTGGATCTGTTGCTTCCTGCCCATGGCCAGGTGAAAGAGGGGAGTGAGAAAATTCTGGCTCATCTGGATTTTTTTATTAATCGCCTGAAATTTATGAGAGACGAGGTTTTGTCCGCCTGGCAATCCTGCGGCAAGGTAAAAAATGTGCGCAGACTGACAAAGGCTTTGGTGCAGGGTTCTCCTTTTTTCAAAACACTTAAATTGATCAACTATCCCCGATTTGTACTCTTTATCCATAACGTTGTTGTCGTGTGCCTTGAGGAGGAAGGGTTGCTGGATTAAGCCTTTTGAAAAAAAATATTAAGGGAGGAAACGGTCGTTTGACGGGTCCGGAATTCCCGGCGTTGCAAGCGCAAGCGCCATGACCACGCTTCAATTTGTCCGACGGTTGTTTGTCAGGTATGGATTAAAAAAATAATATATCAGGAGATCTTAATGAAAATTTTTAATACCATCAAAAAGTTAAAGCAAGGCCAGGTACCACCGCTTGGAACAATTCCTGATTCTGTTTTGGATTTTGCTGCCGGGGCTTCTAAACTCCGGGGCCGTTTTCAGT
>JAOZOL010000588.1 GCA_029933295.1 Desulfobacterales bacterium
TTTTTCAGGCAGGACCCGTCATTGACCTCTATGAATGAAAAGCCTTTTGAATCTCGCCGGGTTCTGACCCATCCCTTGACAATCACCTCATCAACCGCTGTTTCCATGGATATCAGGTCATTGATCTTTATGCGTTTCTTCATTCGTTTATTCATTTGGCACCTTGCTGTTTGATGATAAAATTCGATTATTCAAGGACATGGATATTTTTCTTTTTGCAGATATCCTTGAGAATTTTCGGCCACACAGAGACGGTAACTTCGCCAAGATGGGCCGTGCGCAGTAAATACATAAAAGTTCTTGCCTGACCGATGCCACCGCCGATGGAGAGTGGTATCTCATCGTTTAAGATCGCCTGGTGATAGGGAAGTTGGAGGAAATTTTCCTGGCCGGACATCTTTAGCTGAACCTTCAGAGTTTCCTTTGTGACCCGTATTCCCATGGATGTTAATTCGTGACGTCGTTTTGTCACCGGATTCCAAACCAGGATATCGCCGTTTAAGCCGTGATATTGTTCGCCATTTTTAATAACGGATTCAGTGATCCAGTCATCATAGTCTGCTGCGCGCATTTCATGGGGATATCCGTCCTTTAAAACCTGGCCAATGCCGATAATAAAAATAGCCGGGGCTTTTTCCTGAATGACCCGGGTTTCGCGTTCTTTTCGTGGCAGATCCGGGTACATATCAAGGATTTCCTCGGCATGGAGGAATACCAGTTCTTCGGGGATATCGGGGTACTTGTCTGTTTTTAAGGCAGGGAACATGTCCTGTGCCATTTTTCCGGCGCCATGGATGACTTTCCAGATTTTTTTTACAACGTCTTTTAAGAAATCGATATTTCTGTCTTCTGCGGTGATCACCCGCTCCCAGTCCCACTGGTCAACATACGCGCTGTGGTCATGATCCAGGAAATAGTCCTTGCGGACAGCCCGCATATCGGTGCAGAGGCCCTCTCCAATCTTACATTCAAACTGCTTTAAGGCCATACGTTTCCATTTGGTCGCTGCCTGGACCACCTGGGCCGGAATCGGATTATCAAGGCCGAGTCCGCAGGGAAAGTCAATCGGGGTGCGTGATCCATCACGATCAAGATAATCATTCATGCCGCTGTCCCGATCAACAATCAGCGGGACCTGAACCATCTGCAGGTTGAGCTCTTTGCACAGATTTTCTTCAATGTAGTTCTTTATGGCAAAAACCGCTTTCATTCTTTCCATGGGAGAAAGAAGAGATTCATAGTCATCGGGTAAAGCTGATTCCAATTCAGTATAGTTGCCGATTCCCGGTCCGGCCAAATCCGCTTTTTTGTCTGTCATGTTGTGCTCCTTTAGGGCTTTTGGTTTGAAAGTTATTTTAACAAAATAGGCTACTATTACAAATACCTGTTGGTGTGTCAAGGCTGAGCATGACGAGAA
>JAOZOL010000177.1 GCA_029933295.1 Desulfobacterales bacterium
AGGGGTCGGGCCACAGTAACATATTGAAAAGTTGAGAAAAGACATCTAAAAATACCAGTATTTCGGTCTTAATCGATCAATTTTTATGCAAAAACTGGCCGATTGAGATATGGTGGTTATCCTATAAAAATGTGTTTCCGGAATCCAAATTATTAGCTTTGCCATATGGCGTCATCGCTTCCCGACTCCAGCCCCCGCTATTTCACCATATCAATTATATTAAGTCGTACCACAGAGTTCACGGAGAAAAGAGTTTATCTGTCTATCTCCGTGATCTCTGTGTTCTCAAGTGAGCATTGCGAACGGGTGGTTTAAATATTTTTTGTAACTGACTGAGTAGTTACGAATTTTTTTCCAATAAAAAAGGGAGTCTGCAATAATTGCTAACTCCCTTTTATTACTGGTGGTGCCGGAGGCGAGACTTGAACTCGCACACCATTGCTGGCGGAGGATTTTGAGTCCTCTGCGTCTACCAATTCCACCACTCCGGCACGATATGTTACTTTTGTTTCAAACCTGTTTCGTTTACCATTTTTTTTAAAGTCGGGCAAGGGAATTTTTACCACCGCGTTATCCTGTTATGCAAACAACCAGAAAACAATTAGCAATGGCTTAAAACAAACCGTTATTTTGAATAAGGCAATATGCGGTGTATGGATTCAAGGGGTATGACGGAAATTTTGTCATCGAGTTCGTATTCCTGATGCCCCGGGTAAACCACCCACAAATGGTCCAGGCCCAGATCTTGAATAGCGATTTGCATGGAACGGGTGCGGCCCGGTGCATCCGCATATTTGAACTCAAAACCGAAGCGCCTGCCTCTGACCACCACCAACAAATCCAGTTCCGCGCCGGCATGTGTTGCCCAAAAATAAACATCCCTGGTTTCAACAGTTTCAATCACATGTTCGAGCGCAAATCCCTCCCACGATGCACCAAGCTTGGGATGGCCCAGCAGATCTGTCATAGTGAACAAATGAAGTAGCGCATGCATAATGCCACTGTCGCGGATATATATCTTCGGGGCTTTAACCTGCCGCTTTCGAATATTTTCGAACCAGGGAGGAAGGACTCTTATCATATAAGCACCTGACATAATGTCCAGATATCGCCGGGCCGTGTTCTCCGAAGTGCCGAGAGACCTTGCAAACTGTGCAGCGTTCCATATCTGACCATGATAGTGTGCGACCATAGTCCAGAATCTTTTGAGAGTTTCAGAAGGAATCGTGATGCCCAGTTGGGGGATGTCCCGTTCGAGAAAGGTACGCATAAAGTCTTCCCGCCATTTGACGCTGGTGATCCCGTCAGGTGCCAGAAAAGATCTCGGGAACCCTCCGCGTATCCAGAGAACGTTAATCTGTTTTGCACCGACTTCTCTCAGATTAAAGCCGGACAGATCGATAAAACCGATACGCCCGGCAAGAGATTCGGATGCTCCCTTAACCAGTTTGGGTGAAGCAGACCCGAGCAGAAGAAATCTTGCCCGGTTTTCAGGCCGGTCGACCAGAACCCTCAGCAGTTCAAACAGTTCCGGCCGTCTCTGAATCTCATCGATGATCACCAGACCTGAAAGTTTTTCAAGTGTTGTCATGGGAGCGGAAAGCCGGCGAATGTCAACAGGGTTCTCAAGGTCAAAATAGGTGCAGGGTTCGCGTTCTGCAAACATTCTCGACAGCGTGGTTTTTCCGCATTGCCGGGGACCGAGAAGGGCTGCTATCGGATGAATACGAATGGCCTCAGTAATCCGGTTGAGTGCATCGGGTCGTGGAATCATGGATAGATTATATCATTGAAAATCGTAATGTCAAGTGAGGATTTTCAATGATATATGACTTCATGTTCGGAAAGTATTTGCGAGAATCATTATAAACTGTTTCAGAGTATTAAAAAAAATCGCTTAGGCGTATTTTATGGAATCACTTTAAAATTAACGGCGTCTTTTTTATTGCCCTCAATAAACAGGACCGCCTGAAAAATTCCGGTTCCCAGGCTTTCCCAGATCCAGATCTTGCTTTTGAATGAGGGAATATAATCTTCTAATTTAAACACTTCCTTTTTGGTTGAAGCATCGAATATTTTAACTGTTACAAAATGTCTGCCATAACCCTTGACAATGATGGCAAGTTTTTCATCAGCGGTGAATACTTCCGTTGGTTGAAAACGGCTTCTTTTCAAGTCTATAATGCGATATGTACAAATCCCTTTCGCATCAGGAGACTTATTTGCATTGTTAAGAGATTCTCCATCTGCAATGCAGACACAAAAACAAAATAAGACTAAAAATAGCACCGATTTTTTTATCATTTTATTTGCTGCTGCCTGAATATTTCTGCTAATAAAAATAGAGACAAACAAATAATTACCTTCCGAACACCGCCTGGCGTGAAACAACCCCTTCTCTTAAAATTGTCGGTGGAAAAGTGGTCACATCAATGACCGTTGAACCGATTCCTCCCCTTAATGATCCTGAATCAAGGATTAAATTCATTTGACCAATCATATCAGACGGCAAATCCGTGATCCGGTGGCATCCCTTACTGCCGGAAAAATTGGCACTGGTTCCCGTAACTGGAACATCCAAAAATTGGAGCAGTTTTACCGCAACCGGGTGCTCCGGCACACGAATGCCGATTTTACCGGTCCCGGCGGTTAAATTTGACGGCACCTGATCGTCGGCCTTAAAGACAATGGTCATTCGGCCCGGCCAGAATTTTTCCATTAACACCTCGGCCGACGGCGGTATTTCCGAAACCAGAGACCGCACTGCAGAAATTGAATCCACCAGTATAGAAATCGGTTTTGATGCCAAACGTTTTTTTATGGAAAAGACACGATCCACGGCCTTTGGATTTAAAGCGTCCGCACCGATGCCATAGAGTGTCCGGGTAGGAAATATAATAATCCCCCCGGCTTTAATGATACGAGCCGCTTTTTCAATCAACGATTCATCCGGAAGAACCGGATCAATTTTACGGATGCCGGCAAATACGGGCTTCATACGCTGAACTGCTTGGCTTTTTGCTCAACCTTATCCGCCATTTCCTGTTTAAACGCTTTTAATAGATTTTTTAATTTTGGATCAATCGTTGATAGAATCTGGGCCGCAAAAATTCCGGCATTTCGCGCGCCGGATTTTCCTATGGCCATGGTGGCCACGGGAACCCCAGGCGGCATCTGAACCGTTGAAAGAAGGGCATCCATTCCGTTTAATGCTGAAGAATCGATGGGAACACCGATAATCGGCAATATGGTGTGCCCGGCCAGCGCACCGGCAAGGTGAGCCGCATGACCGGCACCGGCAATAATCACCTTCACCCCTTTTTTCTGTGCGTTCACAACAAAATCAGCCGCTCTTTTCGGCGTTCGGTGGGCCGATGCCACGGTTATTTCATAGGGAATTCCGAATTTTTTTAACATGGCAACAGATTCCTTCATAACTCCGTAATCCGAATCACTCCCCATGACAATGCCCACCTGCGGTGGTGTTGCAAGCCGTTTGATTGCTTTTTGCCCGATATCTTTCCGATGATACGCGCCGTTCCATTTTATTTTTGATACTGCCAGGTATGCCCGGGAAATGGCCTTTTCAATTGTGTCGCCCAGTGCGGTAACGCCGAGTACCCTTCCGCCGTTTGCAACTATCCTGCCTTTTTTTTCTGCGGTTCCGGAATGAAATACCACAACATCTTTCATTCGTTTTGTATTATTAAAGCCTGAAATCGGCATCCCTTTTTTATACGATCCGGGATATCCTTTGGATGCCATCACCACACATACCGAGGGACGCGGATCGATTTCAAGAGCGTATTCATTTAAGCGTTCCTCAACCACCGCTTCCATGATGGGAACAATGTCTGATTTCAAACGTATCAACAGGGGCTGGGCTTCCGGATCTCCAAACCGGGCGTTAAATTCAACCACATTGACCTGATCCCGGTCAATCATCAAGCCCGCATACAATACGCCTTTATACGGACGCCCCTCCGCTGCCATGGCCTTAACGGTCGGAACCATGACCTTTTCCATAATTTTTTCATGCATGGCGGCATCAACCACCGGTGCCGGGGAATACGCGCCCATGCCGCCGGTATTCGGGCCCTCGTCATTATCAAAGATGGTTTTATGGTCCTGGGAAGAGGGCAGGGGAAGCACATGTTTTCCATCCGTAAATGCGATAAAGGATGCTTCTTCGCCAACAAGACACTCCTCAATCAACACTTTTTTGCCGGCATCCCCGAACGCTTTATCTTTTAAAATCATTTTAAGAGCAGCGGATGCCTCTTTTTTTGTCTTGCAAACCAGCACCCCTTTGCCGGCCGCCAGGCCGTCCGCTTTAACAACAATGGGAACATCCATTTTCTTGATATACGCCTCGGCCTGATCAAGGCGGGTAAAAGACCGGCCCCCGGCTGTGGGAATACCGTATTTCAGCATTATCTTTTTAGCAAAAGATTTGCTGGCTTCTATTTCAGCCGCTTTTTGTGACGGGCCGAATATTTTGAGGCCCTTTCTTTCAAAAAGGTCAACAATCCCTTTTGACAGCGGAGCTTCCGGCCCGACAACGGTTAAATCAATTGTCTTTTTTTGCGCAAATTCGACCAGCTTTTCAATATTACCCGCATCAATGGGAACACATTCGGCCACATCCGCGATACCCGCATTACCCGGTGCGCAAAATATCTTTTTGACTTTTCGGCTTTTTGCAATTTTCCAGGCAAGGGTATGTTCTCTTCCTCCACTGCCAATAATCAGAATTTTCATAAATCGTTTCCTTTTCAATGCTGTTCCAGTCCCAGCTCAATCAACCGATCCAGAAGCCGGCCAAAATCCATTCCCGCAGTCCGGGCAGCCAGTGGCAAAAGGCTTTCCGGTGTCATTCCCGGAATAGTATTGGTCTCAAGAACATAAATTTTATTTTTTCTGATAATCATATCCGTTCGGCTGCAGCCTTTGCAAAAAAGTGCGTTATGGGCTTTTTGTGCAAGCTGCCGGGCTTTTTCCGACAGGTCTTCATTTATTCGCGCCGGACAGATTTCCGCAGTTTCGCCGGCCGTATATTTTGCCGTGTAATCAAAAAAATCATAATTTTTTTTGGGGACAATTTCAACAATCGGCAGGGCCTGCAGCCGGTTGTTGCCGATGACACCGCCGGTTATTTCAGTCCCGGCAATATATTCTTCCAGCAAAATCGTATCATCCTGTTCAAACGCTTTCACAAATGCTTTCGACAGGGCATCGGACTTGCGGCAAATTGTCATTCCGATACTGGAACCACCGCTGACCGGTTTTACCACGATGGGCAAGTCAAGCCGTTGGATGCAGGCTGCCTCATCAATGGTTTCATTTGTTTTAAAGCTCATGTATGCGGGGACCGGTATGTCGGCTTGTTCATAGAGGCGTTTTGATGCCAGCTTATTCATGGCCACTGAACTCGCCAACGTCCCGGCGCATTGATACGGAATGCTGAGCAAATCAAGAAAGCCTTGAACCGTCCCATCCTCTCCATTGGTACCGTGAAGAATCACAAGCGCTAAATCAATCTTTGGCGCGTCTGCCAAAAG
>JAOZOL010000589.1 GCA_029933295.1 Desulfobacterales bacterium
ATGTGAAAAAAACATTGATTTAAAACTTAACGGTTAATTGGCTATAATACCCCTTTAATATACCTACAAAGAAACTAAATGACCAATATGATTTTATGCGGCGGTAATGGAACAAGATTATGGCCTATTAGCCGGACGTTGATGCCCAAGCAGTTCGTAAAACTTTTTAATGATGAGTCACTTTTCCAACTTACGGTAAAGCGAAATAATGCAATATGCGACCAGCAGTTCATAGTCTCCAATGCAGAGCAATATTTCCTGGCCGCAGACCAACTTGAAGAACTTTCCTCTGTACAGAACAGGTTTTTGCTAGAACCCGTGGGCCGCAATACTGCTCCGGCCATTGCACTTGCCTGTTTTGCGCTTGATGCCGAAGAGGTCATACTTGTCTCCCCGTCGGATCATCTTATTAAAGATGAAGAAGCATATATGAAAGTATTGCAACGGGCAAAGGATCTTGCAGAGCAGAACAACCTTGTTACCTTTGGGATTACCCCGAAATATGCAGAAACCGGCTATGGATATATAGAATCTTCAGCTGAAGAGGTAAAAGCATTTCATGAAAAACCGAACCTGCAAACAGCCCAAAGCTATGTGGATGCCGGAAATTTTTATTGGAACAGCGGTATGTTCTGTTTCAAAGCAGGTGTATTTCTTGAAGAGCTGCAAAAGTATTCTCCCAATATCTATGAAGCCTCCCGAAAGGCATATGACAATGCCAAACTAAATGACATGATCCGCATTTCCCATGAAGATATGCAGAATATTCCGGAAGACAGTATCGACTATGCCGTTATGGAAAAAAGCCAAAAAGTCAAAATGGTAGCATCCGATATAGGCTGGTCTGACCTTGGGAGTTTCGATGCACTGGCCGATGAAATGCCCAAAGATGAGAATGGAAATACGCAGAGTGAACATCTTTACAGTATTGATGCAAAAAACAATTTTGTTTATGCAAAAGAGAGAGCCGTGGCACTGGTAGACATAGAAGACCTGATTGTAGTCGATACGGCCGATGCACTGCTTATCTCCAAAAAAGGGGCTTCCCAGAAAGTCAAAGAAGTTGTCAGGCAGCTAAGGGCCAACGAGTCAGAACTGCATCATATTCACCTTACCGCACACCGCCCATGGGGAACCTATACGGTTTTGGAAACGAATGGAAAATACAAGATCAAACGTATCGTTGTCCACCCTGGCAAGCGTCTATCGCTCCAAAAACATTTTCATAGAAGCGAACACTGGATCGTCGTTTCGGGCATAGCACTGGTGACGATCGGTAATAACGAAAAAATTCTCAGACCAAATGAATCGACCTATATCCCCATTGGAGAACAGCACAGGCTGGAAAATCCGGGGAAAGTAGATGCAGTACTTATAGAAGTTCAGGTAGGAGATTATCTGGATGAAGATGATATC
>JAOZOL010000590.1 GCA_029933295.1 Desulfobacterales bacterium
AATTGTATCGGCTGGCTCCCCGGCCCGCCTATCTGCGGAATATCCACGATCTGCTTGATCTGCTGGCAAAATTGCGCAGTCCCGGTTATGCCGGCAGCTGCTGGGGCTACAACTTCGACTGGCAGTCCCGGGCTTTTTTCATTCCCAAATATACTCCCACCGTGGTTTCTGCGTTTGGAGGAAGGGCTGGAATATCAGGCGGCTTATGAAAAAGGGGTAGAATATTACGCCGGAAATTTCTTCCTTGCTGATGGGAAGCCCAAATATTATCATGACCGGGTATATCCCATCGATATTCACGCTCCGTCCCAGGCGGTGGTGTTTTTTACCGGCGAGGACGACTACGAAATTGGTTTGCAGCCGGCGTCCTTGAAGATATCCAGCCCGCTGGCCTGCCTGCAGTCGGGGTTGTGCCGGGATCATGTCGCCAGCGAATACCTGAAAATCGCCTGGTTCCTGGTCTACGGGTGGTTTGTGTAAGGGCAAGTGGGAAGTGAGAAGTGAGAAGAAAAGGAAATAGGGGGCAAGCCACGATTGGCAATAAGTCTTTTCTGTTGAACGGATATAGTGATAGTAGCGCAGGGTTTCCAGAATTTGATCCATCAACTTAAAACCGGGATTTGTCGATGATACATCAAATGAGGGCGAAAATAAAAAGAGAAAAATAATAACTGGACGGTTATTTCCATCTTCAGTACTCAATATCTGAATATCTGGAAAATATGGCAAGATATAAGTTGATATAAGGGAAACTTTCCAGTTATTGACAATGTTAGATACACAAAAAATAAATAATCTCGGTCTGGTGGCTTGAAGCACAGCTAAAAAAACAGCTCTGCTTCAGAATGAAAAATTAGTAAACTGAAAGAGCAGCAAGCATTGCATTACTTGCTGATGTCGGCTCTGTGAGATCGGTGGCTAAAGTTTGAAACAATCCGAAGACTGAATAAGAAAATGAAAAACAAAACATATTGGTAACTAATTCCAGAGGGATTTATCTGCAAAGGCCTGGTGTCTTCCCGTCATTAGCAGAATAAAAAACACATGGTCACTGTCTGGTTGTAAAATCAAGGAGTGGAAAATCTGAGATAATCGGAGTTATGAAGTCAAAAAACAAAATCCATGCAGTATCGTCAAGTCCCTCGGCTAAAGTTTTAGGCTTCATTGGCTGAAAGAAAAAAAGACAATAAAACCATCAAGCGGTAACTGAGCAGGTGAGTTTTTACGGGGAGGGTTTTCAGTTAAAACCCTTCAGTAAAAAGTGACAAAATATTGTCTGGCGAGTAAAGTTCAAGGGTAGAGCTGAATAATTTTAGCAACAAGGGTGCTGCGCTAACACGCACTGCCAATAGCGGGCATCTAACCTATAAGGATTGAGTCGACCCATTGAGGTAAATCTGATGGCTATCATGG
>JAOZOL010000591.1 GCA_029933295.1 Desulfobacterales bacterium
TAGTTACCTGAATAAAATTTGATTAAAAATAATATCCGACATTGATGTTGATTCGGGTATTGCGGTGATTTGATTCCTGCCAGCCGTCCGCATTATCTACCATTGATGCCCCCATAAACGGCATGTTTTCAGCGGAAATAACATCAATATACGTATAAACCGGTCCGGCGGAAATCATACACCCCACCACATTCTGCCAGGTGGCATCCCAGTTGTCTCCTTCATTGTCAGCCTGGATAATTGTGTTATCGGAATAGAACGTCAGTTTGGAAATGGGGCCCCATTCTACAGGCAATCCGTATGCAACATTAAACGTACCGATATGCGCTTTTGTGGGCATGCCCCAGATGTAGCTGTAGGCCCCTCCGTACACCACATCTTTTTGGGCGGTATCAGGATTTTCCAGGTTATATTCATATTGAATGCCTTCCAGCTGGATATTCCAGCGGCCGTAATTTCCCACCATGTGCACAGCGCCTGCCCAGTGGGTACCGATGTCGTTAGTATCGCTGTTACGAATTCCGCCATATTGGCCGGAAAGGCCGAATTCCGTCGAACAGGTGTCGTTATGGGTGAATGTATACGCGAGACGGATATTGCCCTGGTTGGTTTCTTCATTGCGCTGGTCAGCGCCGTTGTCCAGAATATCCACGGAATATCTGCCAGCGTCCGACGGATTGCCCAGCTCACCGTTTTTGTAAAACGCCAGTGCAAGACTAAAAGGACCGTCATTATAAAGCGCTTTAACGCCCATGTCATAGTCGTCTTCCAACCCCACATAATAAGCGCCGGAAAACCAGAAGTTATGAGACGCATAGGGCTGGATACCAAAGGGAACCTGGTGGACACCAATCTGTGCCTGCCAGTGTTCATTAAAATTATACCCGATCCATCCATGATGAAGGGTATCAAAGTCATATGACGGATACCATCGGTATTCGGCGGATAAAATCATTTTCCCAATTTCACCATTTGCACTTAACCGGAACGTATCAAAACCGAAATCGCCGATTTTGTCTTTACTCGTTTCATTCCAGTCTTTATAGCCATACTGAACCCGAAGCGCTCCGCCGATGCTGATGCCGTCTAAATCGACATCCGCCATGGCAGTTGATGGAACACATAACAATAAACAAATAAATAAATAGAAAAAATACTTAGTGTACTTCATGCGTCCTCCTACCTGATGTGGTTGTTGTTAAGTGAATTAAACAAATTTTAATGTTTACCAAACCAAAATTTAGCCACAATTAATTATAACTACCTGAATATTAAAAATTTATACGACCATATCCCACAAAAAACATTTGTTTTCAGGCACATATCGGATGTGGCATTAATTATTACAGTATTCAACTTTCTGTGTTGTCTTATGTCATTAAAATATCAGTATTTTTATCTGTGA
>JAOZOL010000592.1 GCA_029933295.1 Desulfobacterales bacterium
TGCCACGGTAACGGCCGAGTTCAATGGTGCAAAAAATATCTTTCCCTCTTTTTAACGGCAGGAGGATAATACCGGCAACAGGCTTCTTGATTTCAGCTATATATTCATCGCTCATTGTCGTGGTGATTTCAAGAAACGGATTGGGGCGCCCGTCGATAACTTTGTCCCAGATATTTTCAACGATAAGACTCTTCCCGGAGGACATAACCATACCCGTAAACCCATGAAAAGGGTCATAAAAGTTGAGCGCAGTCCCTTTTCTTGACCAGGACTTACCGTCTTTAATTATACAAAGTTTTTCCACCCTGCCCCCCATGGGAAGCAGGTTGATCTGCCCGATATCCGAGCCAACCTGTGTCATAAGCAAAGACAACACCTCAAAAAGGATCTGATCTACTGAGGATTCCTCTCCGGATATGGCCAGAACGGGAATTTTCTCCAGAAGTCTGCCGGCGTTTATCTTTTTAATGGAATGTTTTTTTTGTGACATTACATATCCATATTAACTAATGATATTTAAGATTCAATATTAATGGGGCAGGCTATATCCCCTGCCCCATGTCAAGGATTGGCCGTGTTTTGATAATATCAAAAACAACAAGATGTTTTAACATTTCAGCAGCATCTCCAACTTTTTCCCGAACGCCGGCCTTCATCCGATCAAACATATCCCCGCTGTCTTCAACCGATTTCAGTTTCAGATAAATGCGACAGCCTTCGGTTTGCATACCTGTTTTTCCCGGAAGAACAATCAACAAAGCGGCATGGGGATTTTCTTTCAGGTTGGCATAAGTGTTGTTGTCTCCGAGCATAAGCATCATCGTAGTGTCGTCGGACAGTAAAAATGAACCGAACATGGCAACATTTGTTTCGCCGGCTTTATTGGAGGTGCTCAAAACGTTCATCTTTCCCGTAGCGGATAGATATTCTTTTACTTTTTCACTGATCACGCTCATAATATCTCCTTTCCCTTTTTAAGGGCGACAACAAAATAGCTGTCTATTTAATTATTCTATGCGACCGACCCCGCAACTTTTATGAACGAATTCACTGCTCCGAGATTTCCGGTCAGCTTGGTGAGTTGTCCTTTTTTCAGCTTGATGGTTCCCATGGTCAGGGCCATCACCACATTTCTTTTACCTTTTAATACTTCAGTCAGGACCCCTGCTTTGGCTTCAAGAATAATATCCACCTCATCATCCGCTTTTTTACCAAACCAGCACGGATCACAAGTGGGGAACCACATGCCGAATGCCGTATCAGCGCTTACTTTTGCTTTTCGGTCCTTTAACACTTTGAAATGAAAATTACTGTCAAAGCCTTTTCCTTTTTTTTGGAATTCTTCGCTGTTTTTAAGTTTTTCAACCACTGCATTCAACCATTCTTCGGTGAACATTTTCATAA
>JAOZOL010000593.1 GCA_029933295.1 Desulfobacterales bacterium
AGGCGTTCCCCTCGGTATCCACAGCAATAGCTTTGCCGAAATCGGAACGATTTCCGCCAAGATAAGTGGAATAATCAATAGCAGTTCCGGCGCTATTAATTTTTGTAATAAAAGCATCATTGCCACCGGCAACAGAAGATTGGATGGAGGATGGTGAAACTCCTGGCAGATTAGTGGAATTAGTTGCGCCGGTAATATAAATATCACCTAAGTCATCTAAGGCAATACCGTTTGCCACATCATTGCCAGTGCCTCCGAAGTAGGTAGAAAAAACAAGTGCTGTATTGGAAGGAGTTGCCGCGTCAAAATGAATTTTAGTGACAAAAGCATCAGCCGGATAAAAGGAATCATTAATATCATCATCACCGCCATAGGCTGACTGGATTATGTTTGCCCCTGCGATCGGGAAATCTGAAGAATGAGAATAGTGATAAGGAGCTGTTTGGCCAGCAATATAGACATTACTCGAATTATCTACGGCAATGGCGTTGCCACGTTCCCAGTTGGCACCGCCGATATAGCTGGAATATACCCTGTAGCCATTACCATTAAGGGCAACATAGAAGGCATCGGTGGTGGTGGAGGTCATATCGGTATCACCGGGGGTATAACCGCCATGTGTGGATTGAAATGGGAGTAACCCAGGCCCCCCAGCCCAGATTGGAAAATCATTTGAATGGGTCGGGCCGGTTATATGCGCATACCCTGAACTGTCCACGGCAATATCATACCCGGCCTCAGGAGTAGCCCCTGTAGCCCCGTCGTATGCAGTCCCGCCAAAAACGGTGACATAAACGCGGGCACCGGATGGATCTACTTTATAGACAAAGATATCATTGCTGTAAGTTGTTACATCATGTGGAAACGAGGTGCTGGGGAAATAGGTTGAATCGGTTTTTCCGGTAACATAGGCATTGCCGGCACTGTCAACGGCAACGGCATTGCCCCAGTCCTGCCCGTCGCCGCTCAGATAACGCGAGTATTCGATTACCGGATCAATGATCAGCGGTTTTCTGGTATCGTAGTCAGCAATTTCAAAGGTATAGCGGTTGTCGGAAAGCAGCTTAAAATGCCCGGCTACCTCTACCCTTTGTCCGGAGATCTCCTGGTAAAGAGCAGGTGATTTCTGGATGAGTGTGCCGTGGTTAAGCTTGATCTCAAGCTCACCATCGGTATTAACAGTCAGGGATTCGGCCCCTTCATACTTGAAATTTACTACCTCTGGATCACCACCCGGCTTGACGATGACATCATATTCCAGTTGCCGGTTGTTACCATAGACCTTGAGATCGATATTCTTGTAAATTTCCGTATATTTTATCGTCTTGTAGGTAGAAATACCTTCACGCCATCTGGCCGGATCATTGCCGATATAATAGTTGTATTTGGTCGGCAGGATA
>JAOZOL010000178.1 GCA_029933295.1 Desulfobacterales bacterium
TCGTTTGAAATGATTGATAAGTTATTTTTCTCATACAGTGATAATTCATTACCATGAAAAGCTTTTTTACAGAATGCCATTTTTATTATTATTTTACAAAATAAAAATAGCGGATTTCAATAAGAAATAATCAAACCTGTCTCACAAACTGTTTTCACAAGATTAATCATTCACTCAAATACGGTTACCCTGATGCCCGCCCACACTTAATTTTAATTATTGTCCGTTCTGTGATAATATAATATGAAAAATATAAAAAGGGTTAATCGTTTAAACCTTTAAAAGGAAATTGCTTATGTTATTAAAACGATTGGTTTCTGCAATTTTTGTTATGGCTTTTATTTTTTCGCTGATTGGTTGCCAGAAGCTTGAAACTGCAATGTCCGTCGGTGCTGGTTCTAAAACTAAATTTTTATGTTCCAATGTTTTTATATCGGGCCGAACACCTGAATCCGTTCTCAAAGAGGAAGCCTGTAATGCCACCAGGGACATAGGTATTCTTGGCAGAATGGGAGATGTTTTAACTAAATGCGAGGTAAACCGCTTTGATAAGTGCGTAACTTGTAAAATGTTATGGATCAAACGCAAAGCAATTTATCGGGATCATATTGGAGCAACGCTTTTATACGGCAATACAGATTCTCAAATTTTAAATTCGGAAAACATTGTAAAAACCCAAATTATAACCGACTTGACGCCATTGCCGCCCGGTCAGGAATCAATGCCCTGGCCTGCTGGCGATGTGATTAACAAGAGCATTCCACCTGAAGTCGATTTGCAACAGATCGAGCTTGCTTTAGATAAAGCATTTGAAGAACCAAACCCCAAAAATCCGAAACGCACCCATGGCATCGTTATTATTTATGATGGACAGATTCTTGCTGAGCGTTACGCAGAAGGCCGGGGTTATTTTATAAATACGCCCCATTATGGATGGTCCATGACCAAAAGTGTGACCAGCGCGCTGATTGGCATTCTTGTGAAACAAAACAAATTGGATATCTACAAACCAGCTCCAATCAGGCAATGGAATAGTCCAAAAGACCCCAGACACTCTATCACAACGGACCAGCTCCTGCGCATGAGCTCCGGCCTGGAATTTAATGAAAATTACGACAGCCCCATTAGTGACGTAAACAACATGTTATTCGGCAACTGGCGCGATATGGTGGTTTACGCTGCAAACAAACCTTTAAAAGCAAAACCGGATACCCGCTGGCAATATTCAACCGGCACTTCAACGATTCTCGGCGGTATTATCCGGGGCTGTTTTGATTTACCTCAAAGATATCAATCGTTTGCCCGCCGGGAACTTTTCGATAAGATCGGTATGCGCAGCGCCATCATAGAATTTGATCAAAACGGCAATCTCGGCAGTGGCTCATACATGTGGGCCACTCCGAGAGACTGGGCACGTTTTGGTTTGCTCTGCCTTCAAGACGGCCTGTGGGAGGGTGAGCGCATTCTTCCCGAAGGCTGGATGAAATATGCAACAACCCCGACAACAACAGACCCCGAATCACATTACGGCGCGCAGTTCTGGCTGAACAAAAGCCGAAAATACTACCCCGCCCTGCCGGAAGATCTGTTTGAATGCCGTGGCAAAGATATCCAGCGAATCACTGTTATTCCCTCCCGAAAGCTTGTTGTGGTACGATTCGGCTATACTCCCAACGACACCGGCTGGAACCATGAGGCCTTTGTCACAAAAATTTTAAATGCAATCTTGATGTAGGGGCACGATGCATCGTGCTCCTACGATTATTTCCCGCAGCATTTCTTGTATTTCTTCCCGCTACCGCAGGGACATGGATCATTTCGACCAACCTTTACCCCGACGCGTTGGACCGGTTTCTTTTTTTGTCCCCCATTACCATGGGAAAATATCATTTCCTGTTCTTTGGGAGCAGACAGTTCACTGACTGCTTCGGGTTCAGCGATTTGAATACGGCACAAAATCTTTATGGTCTCTTCCTTTACCCGCCGGATCATTTCCTGAAACATTTCAAATGCTTCTTTTTTATAGATCACCAACGGATCCTGCTGTGCATAACTTCTCAAGCCGATCCCTTCTTTTAAATGATCCATGGACAAAAGATGATCTTTCCAGAGGTTATCCATTGTCTGAAGCATGATAATGCGTTCAATATTTCGAAAATCGTGCTCACCTATGACCGACTCTTTCCTGTTATAAACTGACATAGCTGAGTCATAAATTATCTGTGATAATTTTTCAGTAGTCATATCTTTTAAGACTGTTTCTTCTATGTTCATCTTAAAATTAAACTGCGCAAATACGGCGTCTTTCAGTCCTTTTAAATTCCAGGCCGAAGGCGGCATCTTTTCATCCGTATACTGAGAAACGATATCTTCGGAAAACTCTTTGATCATATCATCCATAACCGGACGAAGACTATGGTCACTCAATGACTGGCGCCGCTGCTTGTAGACGACTTCCCGCTGCTGATTCATCACATCATCATAATCAAGAAGCTGTTTACGAATTTCAAAGTTGTGGCCTTCCACCTTACTCTGTGCATTCTCTATGGCCTTGGAAATCATATTATGCTCAATGGGTTCGCCTTCCTGCATGCCAAGTTTACTCATAATCGAAGAAATCCGTTCACCACCGAAAATACGTAACAAATCATCTTCAAGGGACAGATAAAACCGCGATGAACCCGGATCTCCCTGGCGTCCTGACCGCCCCCGGAGCTGATTGTCAATTCTTCGGCTTTCATGGCGTTCCGTACCGAGTATATGAAGGCCTCCCAAATCCGTAACCCCTTCACCTAAAACAATATCCGTACCACGCCCGGCCATATTCGTGGAAATCGTAACAGACCCTTTTTGTCCGGCATTGGCGATAATTTCCGCCTCACCCTCATGATTTTTCGCATTTAACACATTATGCCGAACACCTCGTTTTTTTAATTTGCGACTGAAATCTTCAGACACATCAATATTCACTGTTCCAACGAGCACGGGCTGGCCCCTTTTATGAAGTCTGACAATTTCATCTAAAGCTGCCTCGAATTTCTCCTTTCTCGTTTTGTAAATAACATCCGGAAAATCAGTCCGGATCATGGGCTTGTTGGTGGGAATTGCAATGACATCAAGACCGTAAATCTTGTTAAATTCCGCAGCTTCGGTATCAGCCGTACCGGTCATGCCGGAAAGCTTGTCATACATCCGAAAATAATTTTGAAACGTAATGGTTGCAAGGGTCTGGTTTTCATTTTCAATTTTAACTTTTTCTTTTGCTTCCAGGGCCTGATGAAGCCCTTCACTATAACGTCTGCCCGGCATCAATCGACCGGTAAACTCGTCAACGATGATCACTTCACCGTCTTTAACAATATAATCAACGTCTAAGGAAAACAGCGCGTGTGCCTTAAGTGCCTGATTCACATGATGCAGGAGTTCGATATTCTGTGTGTCATACAGGTTATCAACGTTTAACAACTTTTCAGCTTTGGCTACGCCCTCTTCGGTCAGTGTCGCGGATTTGGCCTTTTCATCAACCGTATAATGGACTTCCGGCTCAAGAGACGGGATAATACTGTTCACCTGATAATATAAATGGGTCGATTTCTCCGCAGGGCCTGAGATAATCAGCGGTGTTCGTGCTTCATCAATCAAAATACTGTCAACTTCATCGACGATGGCAAAATGAAGATCCCGCTGAACGAGCGCCTCCCTTTCAAACTTCATGTTGTCGCGAAGATAGTCAAACCCGAATTCATTGTTTGTACCGTATATAATATCCGCATTATATGCGGCTTTTCGCTGGACATCATCCAGACCATGCAGAATGGCACCCACAGACAACCCCAGAAAAGTAAACACCTTTCCCATCCAGGCCGCATCCCTTTTTGCCAGATAATCATTCACCGTAATGATATGGACCCCTTTGCCGGGCAATGAATTTAAATATGCGGCCAACGGCGCAACAAGGGTTTTTCCTTCACCGGTCTTCATCTCCGCGATATTGCCTTCATGAAGCACCATGCCCCCCATCAACTGAACATCAAAATGCCTCATTTCCAGTGTGCGCCAGGTTGCTTCCCGAACAGTCGCAAACGCTTCAGGCAGCAAATCATCTAATGTTTCTCCGGCATTGAAGCGATCTTTTAATTTTTTGGTTTGCCCGGCAAGTTCACTATCGCTTAAGGCTTTTATCTCGGGCTCGAGTTGATTTATTGTCTCAATGACCGGTAAGAACCGCTTTAAAACACGTTCATTTTTACTGCCAAATATGTTTAACAAAAATTTATTAACTGCACCAAAATTCATTTAAAAAAATTTCCTCATCGAAAGATTAAATAGAAAAAGATCGTGGGCAGGGGTTTGTTGTTATGAAGGATTTTTACTTGCTATATACTCAGACATATATTTTTCAGCATTCACAGGAATATCATTTAACCGAACTTCATAATGAAGGTGCGGACCGGTACTTCGCCCGGTACTACCCATCTCGCCAATTATGTCACCGCGTTTAACCGTTTGCCCCTTCTTGACGTTTAATATTTTCATATGTCCGTATCGTGTCGTTATCCCAAATCCATGATCGATAAAAACGGCATTCCCAAGGGAGCCTCTATGACCGGCATAGGTAACGGTTCCGTTTGCAGACGCATGAATCGGCGTACCTTCATGATCAGCGATATCAACACCGGAATGAAATTCACGTTTACCTGTAAACGGTGACTTTCGAAACCCGAATTTGGAAGAAATCCAGCCGCCCTCAATGGGCCGAATAGAAGGCGTTGCATCCTGAATTTGTTTTATCTCCCTTAAGGTTGCCCATAATGCTTGAAAGTGTTCGGATTGATCACCGGCCTTTTGATCAAGCCGTTCAACTTCAATATGCATATTCTGAAAAAGATTATTATTCATTTCAGAACCGGACATCCTATCACCGGAGTCCTCCGGATAAATCCCGCCGATTCCAAAATCGCTGATATTTTGTGTGGCTTTATTCATGCCGATAAAGGTTCTAATCTGTCGTTCCAGCTGATTTAGCTTGATCAGCTTCATCTGCAAGGAATCAATCTTTGTATAAAATGCCTTAACCTGTTCATCCCTATCCTTTATCTCGGCTTTTAAATCAGCAACTTCCATTTTCAGATGTTGTGTTTGTGAACGTGTATATTTCAGATACGCATAGTCACAGAAAACAAACCCCAACAACAGGGCACATAATACACTTATAACACCTGAAGTGATCACAAATTTCTTCGAAAAAACCTTCAGCCTTACGAATGATCCGCTTTTGCTGTATATAAGGAATGTAAATCTATTGTCCATAATATTTAGCCTGACACCAATGATGGCTTTGTAAAAAATTCAATTTTAAATACCTGAATTTTGCACGAGTCGGAGGCTTCCATATGCAAGGCATTTAACGGCGCAGCTATAGTGAACTATTGCAAGCTGTTAATAACGCAGCAGATGGGAGCCTCCGACTCGCCCTTTGGGTGAAAATTGATA
>JAOZOL010000179.1 GCA_029933295.1 Desulfobacterales bacterium
GTTTATGGGTAAGAGTGACGAAAGGTGGTGAAGGAGCAGCTATCTGTTCGTATCGGTAGGAAGTTTTTTAACAATTTTATTAATGTGAAAGAAGAAGGAGGAGGAACAAGACCATGATGAAACTCAGAAAGAGCAAAAAAGGTTTTACCCTGATTGAATTGATGATTGTTGTCGCGATCATCGGTATCCTGGCCGCAGTGGCGATTCCGATGTATAAGAACTATATCCAGAAGGCACGTTTTACCAGTGCAGTATTGCCGCTGATTCATTCGGTTGAGACGAACATCGGGACGAGGTTTGCGCTTAAGAATGAATTGCCAACTGATATGACTTCGTTGATGGCTGATGCTGACACTAAATATGTGGAATTGACTGCTGTTGCTAATTCTGTATACACGTTTACCCTGCAAGCAACGTCTGATGAGAAGTTGCAAGCGTTGATTGATATTGGTGCCAATATTACGGCCACGCCAACAATATCTGGTGGTAAAATTACTGATTTTGTGTATGGTGGGACGCTGGCCGATTCTATGGGTATCGATTAACTTGATCTTTCAGTTAACTTCAATGATTGAAAAACAGGGATGTCATTTTTCGGCATCCCTGTTTTTTCGTTTATGTTGGTATTGGATAATATCATAAAATGGTATGGTAATGGATAGATCTCGCCATCAGAAAAGAGTAATATTATTTACTGCAGGTCTATTGATTTGTTTGTTGGTTTTGTCAGCCTATTCTAATACCTTGTATTCGCCTTTTGCTTTAGACGATTTTCATAGCTTTGTTAAGGAACAGAAGGTTTTGGGTTTTACTGTCGATTTTGCCGGTTTCGAAAATCTGGCGAGGTCAACGTTTGGTATACGTCGTTTGTTGCCCATGCTTACCTTTGTTCTCAATGTCAAATGGAATGGTGCCAGCCTGGCATCATTTCATTTGACCAATATCATTATCCATCTTTTAGCCACTTTTTCTCTACTTTTTCTTCTACAATCGTTAATCTTGTTTCCTAAAGCTAAGTCATCTTTAAATGTGGGTGATAATAGCAATTGTTCTACCCTCCTAGTGGTTTTTGTTGTTGCTTTATGGTCGCTAAGTCCGGTTCAGACTAATGTTGTGACCTATATCGTGCAACGAATGACATCGCTTGCTACCCTCTTCTACTTTCTCTCGTTGGGTTGCTATCTACGCGGCCGATTTTATCATTATAGCGAGGGGATGGCAAAAAAACCGCTATTTTTCTATTTCTTTTCGGCAATGTTTTTGTTCTGTGCTATGCTGAGTAAAGAAATATTCGCAACCTGGCCGGTTATGGTATTTCTTGTAGAATGGTTGTTTATTGAAAATAGTGGGTTATTTACAGCACTTAAAAAACATAAGAAAATTGTTATTTTCATCGCTGGATTGGCAACAGTTGTAATATTCTATAAATTTTATCATGGCTGGATTTTGGGCGGCTATGCCCACCGTCATTTCACTCTGTCGGAACGATTGTTGACTGAATTAAGGATTGTTTCTTCATATTGTGGGATACTGTTACTGCCACTGCCTCGATGGCTTAATCTGGAGCATGACGTCTCTCTTTCAACCTCTCTCTTCTCTCCGCCAACTACCTTTTTCTCCTTAGTCTTTATTGTTGTGGTTATCTTTGGCGCCTGGCGGATAAGGGATAAGAAACCGCTAATTACTTTTGCCGTCTTCTGGTTTTTCATCAATTTGGTAATCGAGTCAACTGTAATCCCTCTGGAGTTGGAATTTGAGCATCGTCTCTATCTACCCTCTGCTGGATTTTATCTGGCCCTGGTTTTACTGGTGCGGGAATTCTACATCTGCTTTTACGGCGAGAATCTATCAGTTGATCGAATTAAAGTGTTTGCTTGTGTGGGGATTATTATTTGTTCAGGCTTATCTTTTTTAACCTATACCCGCAATATAGTGTGGGGTGATATTGTGAGTTTGTATGAAGATTGTATTTCTAAGGCTCCAGATAAGGCCAGAACGCATAGCAATTTGGCTACGGCCTGGTTAAAAAGGGGTGAATATGAGAATGCTCTGGCGGAGGCTGAAAAGGCAATAGTCTTAGGAACTAGAGGCTATGAAGAGTATTGGGTTGCCGCTTGTAATGTTGTCATCAGCCTTAATCGGATGGGTAAAAATAAAATAGCTATAGCCAAGGGTGAAAGTTTATTGGAAGAAGCTCCGGCGGGAACGAAAAAAAATTCTTACCCTACATTTCTTTATAATCTAGGTGGGGTTTATTTTTCTGCAGGTGATTTTCAGAAAGCTTTTAACTTATTTTTATGTAGTTATAAACTGTGCTACAGGAATGGCTTGTTGAATGAAAGCGCGGCTTACGCACAGTCAATGATGAAGACTTTAACGGCTGGTCTACAGCAGGGATACCAATTTGATCCCAGCATGAAACTTAACACCGATAATCCAAGTGTTGTCGTAGACCAAAAAATGGCACAAATTTTTTTTGAGCTTAACAATTATGATTTAGCCTCAAAATATATAAAAAAAGTTTTAGCAAAGAATGAAAATTCATTGATAGTTCTTAAGATGCAAGATGAGATTGAGCGTATATCCGCATCCAATAAGCGCCATAAAAGCATGGGGACTCTAAAAGAGAAGTATCTATATCATCCCTTTTCCAGTCGTTTTAATTTTTTTATGGCGCTGTCATTTGCCTTGGAAAAATATAATATCCCTGTGTATAAACTCCTGCAATACTGTTTGCAGCAGGCTGAGATCTTAAACGATAGCTCTCCAGATTTTTACATTGTTAAATCATGGTACTTTTATGAATTGGGAGAGTATGCTAGAGCTGTGGAGATAATAAACCAGGGTCTTAAATTAAATTCAAAGTATGCCCAGTTGTGGGTTAATCGGGGGATATATGCTTTGGCCGACAAAAACATTGAAGCTTTTACTGATTTTGATAGAGCCTTGAGTCTTTACCCCGGACACCCACATCGCCGGGAAATATTGGCAATGCAAAGTTTGGCAGCTAAACTTACAGATCTGAATTAATCCATTTAACGATCGCTGTTAACAGGGGGAAGCCATGAGTACATTTCATTTGCACAAGAAAAAAGACATATTATATTTCAAATTAAATAACGGTTTTACCCTGGTCGAATTAATGATTACCGTTGCCATATTGTCTATTTTGGCGGCGGTGGCGATTCCCGCGTATTCCAACTATGTCAACCGGGCTAAACAATCTGATGCCATCATCGGTCTGAAAGCGGCCCAGATGGCCCAGGAACAGTTTTTCAGCGAGAACAATGCCTATGCCAATACGATTGATATCTTGCCTGGGTTTTCTGATGGTACGGTTGATGACTCTTATGCCAAAGGCGAATATCACTTCAGCGCCAGTGCTGTAACTGCCAGTGGATCAACGTCAGCGTCATTTGAGATAGTTGCTACTTCCAGCACGCTTAATGATCGCTGGAAAATCGATCAATCAATGATAAATCCAGAAGCTGACACGAATTCCACCTATCCTGGAATTAAAGGCTATTCGGTTTTCCGCTGGATTTTTGAGTAAATTTAACGACGCCGTTTTCTTTCCAGGCATTTCAACCTATCTAACTGGAGTTGGTGTGACGGTGACATGGTTGGCCAGTTTGGACAAAAATAAATATTGATTGACAATTTGTCCATTATGATCTATCTGATTTTATCTTGTATCCAATTTTCAATGAATTGAATCATGGTTTTTCGATGATAACCCGTATACTGACCGACAAATTTAAAGAGTTGGTTCAAAAATATCCAATTGTTACATTAACCGGTCCTCGACAGTCCGGTAAAACGACATTGGCCCGAACCCTCTTTTCTGACTATCAGTACTTGTCATTTGAAGATCCGGATACCCGTTTATATGCGTCTGAAGACCCGCGAGGATTTTTGCAGGAATATCCGGATCGTATTATATTGGACGAGGTTCAATGGGTACCGGAAATATTTTCGTATCTGCAAACCCACACAGACGAACAAAATAAAAACGGGCAGTTTATTTTAACCGGATCCCAACATTTTTTGTTGAGTGAAAGAATCTCTCAATCGTTAGCCGGTCGTACCGGGATATTACATTTGATGCCTTTGAGTATTGAAGAGATCGAAATAACTTCAAGTGGTACCCTGGAAAGTTTTCTGTTCAAAGGTGGTTATCCACGATTGCATGAAAATTTCATTGAACCGGCCGATTTTTTTCCCGGTTACACCGCAACCTACCTGGAGCGGGATGTCAGACTCATAAAAAACATTGTAAACCTGCCCATGTTTGAGCGTTTCTTGCGACTTTGTGCGGGCCGTGCCGGCCAGTTGGTCAATTTTTCCTCTTTAGCTGATGATGTCGGGATCAGTCATAATACAGTCAAAGCCTGGCTTGGTTTGCTCGAGGCCAGTTTTATCATTTTTCAACTTCAACCGCATTACAGGAATTATAAAAAACGCCTGATCAAAATGCCAAAACTATATTTCTGGGATAGTGGGCTATTGTGTTCGCTTCTCGGTATAGAAACTGAGGGCCAATTGGCGTCACATTTCTTGCGGGGAAATATCTTTGAATCTGCGGTTATTTCTGAATTTATTAAATACAGATTTAATCGTGGGCGAAGGAGTAATTGTTACTTCTGGCGTGATAAACACGGTAGAGAAGTTGATTGTATTATCGATAAAACGAATGATGATTTAGTGCCGGTTGAAATTAAATCCGGGAAAACCGTTTCTCAGGATTATTTCAAAGGCATCAACTATTGGCAAAAACTTTCGGGGAAAAATGGAGGTTATGTTGTTTATGGAGGAGAACAGCGTCAGACTCGAAGTTTTACAACCGTACTTCCATGGCGACAATGTTTACAAGTATTTTAGTACCTGGAATTTGGTATGGTGGTTTGTCAGATCTTGACAAAATTTTATTATATTTGTAAATAGAAAGCATGGATTACAATTTACAAACTTATATTGAAATATCTTTATTCGCAAAATTAATCTGTATCGATAATTTGGTTTTTCCATTCCATCAACGACCATGCGGCGCTTTTGGGTCATGTTGGCTCATTATCATGGACAGGTTTTTAATGCCTCTAAAATTGGCCAGTCTCTGGGGGTGACCCATCCGGTTGCTGGAGCTTCATGGGAGGGCTGGTGTCTGAAACAAATTTTAGCACTTATGCCGGACTGGCGACCTTGTTATTATTGAACCTCATCAGGTGAGGAGATTGGTCTCATTCTGGAGTGTGGTTGCCGGTGACTTGCATTTGAATTTAAAGCGTCCATGTCACCCAAAGTTTCACGTGGTTTCCCTGAAACGCTTAACTTGTTACAGCCGGGGATCAGACGTGGATTGTCGCACCGGTGCATGAGAGTTACCCCCGAGCTCATGAAGTGACGGTTACCAACATTGATGAAGTGTTGAAAGATTTGTGGGGAATAACCGCTGTCGGTTAGGTCTTTGTGAGATGGAAAGCCGGCAAAGTGAT
>JAOZOL010000594.1 GCA_029933295.1 Desulfobacterales bacterium
CCATGACCGTAAAACGACGAAAAGGCAAACCGCAAATTTCAGAATATGCGTATCAAAAAGATTCCCGGTATTTTGCCCAGATTGCGGATGACATCAAAGATATCGGCACACAGGAACTGGCCGAACTGGGAGCCGTAGATATTGTGCCCGCATTTCGCGGGATTTATTTTACGGCTGACAAAAAAACCCTGTACCGGGCAAACTATATGTCACGCCTGATTTCAAGGGTGCTTGCGCCGCTGATTGCATTTAATTGCCAGGATACGGACAAACTCTACGAACAGGCAAAGCAGATCCGGTGGGGCGACTTCTTCACGCCAGATAAGACATTTGCAATATCTGCCAATGTGTCCGGCAGCCGGATAACCCATTCAAAATATGCGTCATTGTGTTTAAAAGATGCGGTGGTCGATGCCTTGAGATCAAAAACCGGCATCCGGCCGGACGTGTCTGTCTTGAATCCGGACATCCTGTTAAACCTTCATATCCGAAAAGACCGGGCTGTAATCAGCGTTGATACATCCGGCGGCCCCCTTCACAAACGCGGATACAGGGAGGAGACCGTGTCCGCCCCCATGCAGGAAACCATTGCGGCAGCCATCATCCGGTTTACCGGATGGGACGGCTCCGTCCCCCTGTATGATCCCATGTGCGGTTCGGGAACGCTTTTGTGTGAAGCACTCATGAAATTTTGCAAAATTCCTTCAGGTATTTTCAAAAAACAATTCGGGTTTGAATCCCTGCCTGATTTTGACACCACTGCCTGGATGCAGGTTAAAAAAATTGCTGATGGCAGAATCCGGGAACTGCCGGACGGGGTTATCTCCGGAAGCGACCTGTCGCCCCAGGCGGTGAATGCATCAAAAACCAATCTTTTAGGGATTCATCACGGAACGCGGGTAAACGTTGAGCAGGCAGACTTTGCAACATTGCCCGACATGAACGGACATGTCATTGTCGCAAACCCGCCTTACGGTATCCGGATGGGTGCTGATCAGGACCTTGATTCATTTCACAAAAAACTGGGCGATTTTTTAAAACAAAAATGCAAGGGCGCAACCGCCTATATCTATTTCGGAGACCGGGCCTATATTAAAAAAATAGGCCTTAAGGCTTCATGGAAAAAACCGATCAAAGCCGGCGGTCTTGACGGCAGGCTGGTTAAGTATGAGATGTACTGATTTAATTATTACCTGAATTTTGCATGAAAATTGATAAGAATTTTTTTATCAATTGAAAATAAAGGCGTTGTGAACAATTATAATATTTTTTTTATCAATTTTCACCCTAAGGGCGAGCCGGAGGCTCCCATCTGCTGCGTTATTAACGGCTTGCAATAGTTCACTATAGCTGCGCCGTTAAATGCCTTGCATATGGAAGCCTCCGACTCGTGCAAAA
>JAOZOL010000180.1 GCA_029933295.1 Desulfobacterales bacterium
TCGTTTCTTCAAAGTACGAAAAGTACGTATCATCACTCAGGATTTGCGCGCCTTGAATTTGAACTTTTTTCTTTGCCATCGAACTCTTTTTTTTAGGGGTTTGTTTTTTATGCACCACCGAAAAAATGCATCGGTAATGATTATCATTTCAAATTTCTGTGTTGTCCTATATCATTGAAATATCATATTAAACGCGCCCAAACCGACGGTCTCTTTTCTGATATTCTTTTATTATTTGAATCAACTCATCTTTTGTAAAATCCGGCCACAATGTATTTGTAACATGGATTTCCGTATAGGCAATCTGCCATAGAAGAAAATTGCTGATCCGCATTTCCCCGCTTGTTCGAATCAAAAGTTCCGGGTCCGGCATAGCAGCCGTATAGAGATGTTGTGCTACAATTTCCTGGGAGATTAAGTCAGCGGAAGAAATACGACCGTCTTTAACCTTGCCTGCAATCTCTTTTACGGCTTTTGTTATTTCAGCCCGGCCGCCGTAGCTTAACGCAAGATTTAAGCACATGCCGTCATTTTTTTTTGTTGCGTCTATTGTTTTGCGGATCTCATCTGAAACAGCAGCAGGAAGTCTTTCTTTTTCGCCGATCACGTTAAAGCGGATATTATTATCTTCCATATCCTTTTTTTCAGACACAAGGAATTTTTTTAACAAAACCATCAAAGCGGAAACTTCCGCCTTGGGCCGCTGCCAGTTTTCAGTGGAAAATGCATACAGGGTAAGATATGAAATTCCTATCTCGCGACAGGTTCTGACCACCATGCGGACGGTATCCGCCCCTTTTTCATGGCCGTTGATCCGGTTTAAAAGCTTTTTTTTGGCCCATCGGCCGTTGCCGTCCATAATGACCGCAATATGTGACGGAAGCGTTGATCTGTCCAGACCGTTTATATCCGTATTATCAGAGGATTTAGACTTCAAGTATTTCTTTCTCTTTTTCCTTGAATATGTCGTCGATCTGCTTTATGTGCGCGTCTGTAAATTTCTGAACTTTATCCTGGGCCTTAAACACATCATCTTCGGACGCATCGCCTCCTTTTTTCAAATCTTTCAGCATATCATTTGAATCCCGGCGGATGTTCCGGACAGCAACCCGATAATCCTCACACGTTTTGCCGACCTGTTTGACGATCTCCTTACGCCGATCCTCAGTCAGGGGCGGGATACTGATCCGGATGATTTTACCGTCATTTGACGGGGTCAGTCCGATATTTGATTTTAAAATCGCCTTTTCAATATCCTTGATAACGGAAATATCCCAGGGCTGTATGGTAATGAGACGACTTTCGGGAACCGCCAGCGTGGCCATCTGATTAAGAGGCGTCATCGTTCCATAATAATCCACCCGGATATCATCGAGAACATTTAATGATGCACGGCCGGTTCTGACCTTTTTCAATTCATTGGTAAGCGAATTGATGGATTTGCCCATCCTTTCCTTTGCCTCATTCGTAATGTCGTTAATCATCATTCCCTGCCTTCACCTGATGTAAATAATTGATGGCTTCGTAAAAAATAAATTTACCACAGAGTGCATTGAGATAACTATTTAAAAATGAAAATTTTTCTCTGTGTCCTCTGTGATCTCAGTGATAAAAAAAACTTTTTATTTATCTTGACCCGGTTCATAAATCAGGGTGCCGATTTTCTCTCCACAGACAACCCGTTTAATATTTCCTTTCTTTTTCAGATTAAGCACATTGAGAAGCAGATGGTTGTCCATGGCAAGGGATATGGCTGTTGAATCCATGACGCTCAGTCTGCGTTCAAGGACTTCCATATAGGTTATCTCCTTGATAAATTGAGCGGACTTATTGATTTCCGGATCCGAATCATAGACACCATCAACTTTTGTTGCTTTTAACAGCACGTCGGCATGAATTTCCTCGGCACGCAGCACGGACGCCGTATCCGTGGTAAAATACGGGTTACCTGTCCCTGCGGCAAAAATAACAATACGGCCTTTTTCAAGATGACGGACAGCCCGGCGCCGGATATAGGGCTCCGCCATCTGGTGCATGGAAATAGCGGATAAAACGCGTGTCTGGATGCCGATATTCTCAAGGGCGTCCTGAAGCGCTATGCTGTTCATTACCGTGGCAAGCATTCCCATATAATCGGCAGACGCCCTGTCCATTCCATGGGATGCGGCGGCCATACCTCTGAAGATATTCCCGCCGCCGACAACAATCGCAACCTGGACGTCCAGATCATAGGCTGACTTAACCTCTTTGGCCACGTAGCCCAGCATGTCCGTACAGATCCCGTAGGGTTGATCACCCATCAGGGCCTCGCCGCTCAACTTCAAAAGAATCCGTTCAAATTTCGCTTTTTTCAAAACTTATTATCCACCGATCTGAAATCTCACAAACTTTCCAATGGTTATTTTTTCACCGGTTTTTGCGATCATATCGTTTAATACATCCGCAATTGTGACATTCGTGTCCCTGACATACATTTGATTCATCAGGCAGTTTTCCTTGTAAAATTTATTCATTTTGCCTTCTGCAATCTTGTCAATCATTTTTTCAGGCTTGCCCATTTCCATGGCCTGCTGGCGGTAAATTTCTTTTTCCTTTTCAATTACCGATTCCGGAATATCCTCGGGAACCACGCCCAGCGGACTTGTTGCGGCAATATGCATGGCAATATTTTTTGCAAACTCATTAAAACCATCCGTTTTTGCCACAAAATCCGTCTCACAATTAATTTCAACCAGCACCCCGATTTTACCGCCCATATGGATATATGAAGCGACAACACCTTCAGCGGCGACCCGCCCTGCTCTTTTCTTGGCGGTTGCCAGTCCCTTTTTTCTTAAATAGTCAGACGCTTTATCCATATCCGCATTACATTCCGTAAGCGCTTCCTTGCAATCCATAATTCCGGCTCCTGAACGTGCCCGGAGCTCCTTTACCAGTTCTGCACTAATCGTTGTCATTGTTTATTATTCTCCTGTATTATCTGCTTCAACTGTTTCTTCTGCCTGCTGATTTTCTGATTCAACTGCACCTTTTTCCGGAACCGCCTTTCGAATCACTTCAACAATGGGTCCTTCGGAACCATCAGAAATAATCCGTCTTTCAACCGGGCCGGCCTGTTTTTTTACTTCTTCCGCCGCCGCCTCGGCCTCACCCTCACTTCCCTTGTCCACCGCAGCCTGCTGCTTTTCAGCAAACCGCTGGGAACCTTCAATGCACGCATCAGCAATCCGTGATGTCAGCAATTTAATCGCCCGAATCGCATCATCGTTTCCCGGAATAATATAATCAATAAAATCCGGGTCACAATTGGTATCGGTTATGGCAACAATGGGAATGCCCAAACGCCGTCCCTCATGTACCGCGATGGACTCTTTTTTGGGGTCAACAATGAAAATTGCTCCCGGCAACGACTTCATCGTGCGGATTCCGCCCAGGGTGTTGTCAAGTTTGACTCTTTCCTTTTCAAGCTTTAAGCGTTCTTTTTTGGGATACAGATTAATAGTCCCATCATTTTCGATATTATTTAAATGATTTAAACGATCGATGCTTTTTTTAATTGTCGGAAAATTCGTCAGCATACCGCCCAGCCATCTGTTATGCACGTAAAACATCTCACATCGGTTTGCTTCTTCATAAATGGACTCTCTGGCCTGCTTTTTTGTTCCAACAAAAAGAACAGACTTGCCGTTTTCAACCGTATCGGCAACAAAATCACATGCGGTTTTAAACATTTTAACCGTCTGTTGGAGATCGATGATGTAAATACCGTTTCTTGCTCCAAATATGTATTTTTTCATCTTTGGGTTCCAACGCCGGGTCTGATGGCCGAAATGCACACCTGACTCAAGAAGTTCCTTCATTTTTACATTACTCATAATTATTCCTTTCTTTTTGGTTTTGTCCCGCCGCCCGCATCACCCCGACCGCCGACTTTTTTTTAAAAAAAAGCACCAGGCTGCCGGTCACAGGGCGTGAGTGTTATAAAATAAATGTCATCAAAATTTTGTAAATCAATATATCTAACAAAAAATTTTAACCAAAGCAATATTTTTTTATATGTAACCATTCACGGTTGTTGGTTCACAGTTCACAGTTCACGGTTCACAGTTTTTCCAAACTTCTAAATCTTCAAAAAAGGCTCCCATAATTTTCCTTTTTTTGTCTTTTTCAACCGTAAACTGTAAAACCGATAACCGTGAACAGTTACTTTTATATTTTTCGCATCACAACCACCCGATCATACCCTGCATAATCTTTAATAAACTCAATTCCGAAATAATTACCACTTTCCCTGACAATCCGTTCAACATTCTCCCGTTGATCATATCCTATTTCAATCATCAATACACCGTTTTGTTTTAAAAAGCCGGATGCTGACTGGATAATCAGCCTGATAATTGCCAGCCCGTCAACCCCGCCGTCAAGAGCTGACACTGGCTCAAATTGAGAAACTTCAGGTTCAAGAGCTGCAATTTGTGCTTGCTCGATATAGGGCGGATTTGACAGGATCATGTCAAATTGTCCGCTGTTTTCGTGCAATGGTGAAAACAGATCTCCCACAAAAAAACGGATCTTATCTTTTAGTCCATTTTTCGTTGCATTTTTTGAGGCAATTGTAACGGCAGTTTCAGACTTATCAGACGCAAAATAATAATGCCCCGGACGGTTTGCGGCAAGGGATACTATGATAGCACCGGACCCTGTTCCGATATCAAAAATTTGCTTTAATGATATGGAATTGTCAGGTATTTTCTTAAGAGCTTCTTCAATCAGAAACTCTGTTTCAGGCCGTGGTATCAACACTTCTGGTGTAACATCAAAATTAATGCCGAAAAATTCACGGTGGCCTGTGATATACGCAACAGGTTCCCGCCCCACCCGCCGCCTGATCAATTTTTTGAATTCTCCCAGCTCATGTACAGAAAGAGGCTGGTCGAACCTTAAATATAAATCAATCCGTTTTACATCAAGTACGTGGGCAAGAAATATTTCAGCCGTAAGCCTGGGGCTGTCGATATGGTGAGATTTAAAATAAGAAGTGGTCCACTTAAGAATTTTGAGGATGGTCCACTGTGGGTTTGGTGGACTCGAATCAGGTGGACTTGGCGGACTCTGCATTCTTGTAACCGTTCACGGTTGTTGGTTCACTGTTCACTGTTCACTGTTTTTCCAAAGTTCTAAATATCCAAAAGAGGAGGCTCCCATAATTTTCCTTTTTTTGTCTTTTTTCAACCGTAAACTGTAAAACCGATAACCGTGAGTGGTTACGCATTCTTTAGTGCCTGAGCCTGATAATAGGTTGATAATCCATCAATAATTTCTTTGATTTCACCCTGGAGAATATTATCAAGTTTATAGAGCGTCAATCCAATACGGTGATCGGTGACCCTTCCCTGAGGAAAATTGTATGTCCGGATTCGCCCGCTGCGGTCCCCGCTGCCCACCTGGTTTTTCCGCTGCTCAGAAATTTCTTCATGCTGCTGACTGA